>PNKF01000027.1 GCA_013822285.1 Gemmatimonas sp. | reverse complement strand
CCGCCGTGGTGCCCGCATCGAGCCAGGGTGATGCGGCATCGGTGAAGCGTGAGAGTCCGAGGCCCAGCGCCAGCGTCGCGGCGATGGCGATGCCGGCCAAGACCAGCGCCACGCGCGGCGGCGTGCGGCTCACTTGCACCCCCGTGTGCGCTGCGCCGCCGTACTTCCACTGGTACCAGCCGTACAACGACAGGGCGAAGTAGAACAGCTGCAAGCCGGCGTTGGCATACAGCTGCGCCCGCCCGAGCACCACGAAGTACAGCGCAGTGTTCACCAACGCGGTCGGCCAGCTCGCGATGTGCTCGCGCGTGCTGAGCCACACGCTCAACACGCCGAAGCCCGCGGCAATCCACTCGAGCGGATCCATGCGCGGAGGCTAATCCCGCCGAGGGGCCGTTTACAAGGCATCCATGCGCAGGCCATCTTGCCCTCGTCCCGTGCCCCTCGAGGTCTTGCGTGGTTGCGTTCTCAGTGACGCTGTCGGTGGCGATGTCGGTGATTCATCTCGCGGGGCCTAGCGCTGCGTCGGCGCTGCGCTGCGATCCCGCGGATGCCGCGCTGGTCTCTGTCTCCGCGCCGGCCGCGGGCGACGTGCCTGCCCCCGCCCGTGATTCCGCACTCGTCGCGCTCTTCGAGTCGGGCAAGCCATGGACCGAGTTCCTGGCCGCCGCCGAGGCGCGCCGCGCGCAGTGGTTGGAGAACGCCGCCCGCCCACTCGCCCCCGCTGACGCCGTGGCGCGTGCCCGTGCACTGCCGGGTCGCTGGCGGCTCCTGGTCGTGGCGGTCGATTCCTGCAGCGACTCCGTCAACACGATTCCCTATCTCGCGCAGTTGGTGGCCCAGGTGCCGCAGCTGGATCTCCGAGTGATCTCGCCGACCGTGGGCCGCGCTGTCATGGAGGCACGCCGCACGCCCGACGGCCGCGCCGCGACGCCCACCGTCGTCATCCTGGATGCGACGGGCACCGAGGTGGGCTGTTGGATCGAGCGCCCCGCGGCGCTGCAGTCCATCGCCATGGAGGCGGGCGCGGGAGGCGGCACGCCGGCCTTCGCCTCTCGCAAGGCGAGTTGGTACGCCGAGGACGCCGGGCGCAGCACGGTCGCCGAAGTCGTGGCGCTGCTCGAACGCGCCGCCGCCGGCGCCCGCGGCTGTGACGCCGGGGCGGGGTCGAGCCGTCAGGAAGACGGGCTCTGGCGTTGAATCCCACCTGCGCCCGCGACTAGATTGAGGGGTTCCCCACTCCAACCGGACTGTATGGCGAAAGAAGAAGCGATCGAACTCGAAGGGACCGTCAGCGAAGTGTTGCCGAGCGCGACCTTTCGCGTGTTGCTGTCGAACGGGCACGACGTGCTCGCGACGATGGCCGGCAAGATGCGGCGGTTCCGCATCCGGGTCCTCCAGGGCGATCGCGTGACGGTCGAGGTCTCGCCGTACGACCTCAGCCGCGGCCGCATCACCTTCCGCCACAAGAACTGACCGGCATCACGGCCGGGAACACGAAAGGGGCGCGCATCCACGCGGATGCGCGCCCCTCGTCGTTCAGATGCTATCGCGACCGACGGCGATGCCCAGCGGCTTAGTGCGCCGCGGCCTCGGCCTTCGGCTTATCCGGCTTCTGGTACGTGGCCTTGTGGATCGAGAACGCAGCCACGTTGGCGACGATCGCGAGCACGATGATGGCGGCCGCGAAGCCCCATCCCAGCTTGTTCGGATCGTGTGCAGTCCCGCTGTTCGACATTCGCAGCTCCACGTGAGGAGGTTCAGGAGCCGAATGCTAACGAGGCATGGGGCGTTCCCGCCACTGCCCGTGCGGCGCAATTCGCGTCGCGGTTAGCGCCCGCGGAATCGATCGAGTGCGCGGCGGTCCTGCTTGGTGGGCCGACCGGGCGCGGGCTCCATCGCGGGTGCCGCCTTGGTCAGCTGCCAGTGCAGCTTCTCCCGCGCCTCGCGAGACGCCGTGGTCTCCTCGTACAGCCGCTGGGCCTCCGAGGCCGGCCCCCGCCGCTCCGCCGTCCCGCGCACAATGACCACATGCTCGTACGGACCAAGGCGCAACCGGATCTCGTCCCCGGGCTTCACCGACTTCGCGGGCTTGGCACGGTCGCCGTTCACGTACACCTTGCCTCCATCCACCGCGTCCGCGGCCAGCGACCGCGTCTTGAAGAACCGCGCGGCCCACAACCATTTGTCGAGGCGCAGCGGCTCGCTGCGCAGGGGAGCGTTCTCGTCGTGCATACCTGCAAGCTAATGGTCGCCGCCGTGGGGGTCGCTGCCGCACTCGGCTGTGGCGACAAGGAAGCCGAACGGGCCGCCGAACAGCAGGCCGTGCGCCAAGAGATGGCGGTGGCCGAGACGACGGCGCGCCGCGCCGCGGCGCTCCCGAGCGACGGGCTCTGGACCGAGGCGCATCTGATGGACCGGCTGCTGCGCGCCGGCGTCGCGCCCCGCGCGAACCCCGAGCCCGCACCGGACGCGCCGTGGATGGGCCGCGAGCCCGTTCGCCTCTTGGCGGGTGGCGGGCTGGTCTATGCTTGGATCTATCCCGACTCGCTCGCACGCCGCCGGGTGTCCGAAGCCGTGGATTCCCTCACCGCCGCCCCCGCGGGACAGACCACGCCCTTCGCGCCCCCCATGCTCATGGTGACCAACAACAACCTGTTAATCGTCATAACGGGTGGCCGCCTCACGAATCACGAACGCATCGCCCTCGCGATTCAAGCCGGCCTGCCCGTCATCCCCTAAGGGCTCGAATCTCCCGGAAACCGCAGGGCCTCGGTCGGGTATAACGGGGCTGCTCTCGACCTCGCACGAACCCCCCTTGGGGAACGCGCGTCGTGGGAACAATTTCTAAGGCCGACATTTTTAGTCCCATAAATGCCGACGCTTCGATGAGAACTATTCCGCGCGCTGTGCGCCTGACACAGCACATCGCCCAGCGCCTTGGGCTCGACGATCCCGGTGCCGCGTGGCGTGAGGATCTGCGTCGACTCCATCTCCCGGAAGACACGGCGGCCGATCTGGCCGAAAGCATCGTCGAGAGCGGTCGCCGTTGCGGCGTGGCGTTCCTGCGCCAGTCGTACGCCGAGTCAGAGTTCCGGTCCGCGATGCGCGATGTCACCGCACCGCTGGTCGTCGTCGCACAGCAACCGGTGCTTGGGGTGTGCGGCGCGGTGGTCGAATCTGCCGACGGTGATGGCGTCGTCGCGCGCCTGTTGACGTCCGAGGCGCTGGGCGAGCCGGAGCGTCTCACCTGGGGCGAGCTCTTCGTGCGCCTCGCGGGCCCGAGCGGACTGGTCGGTGTGCTGTATCCGGCGAAGGTGCTGCCCGAAGCGGTGCTCGGCCCCAGCGCCGACGCGGCGGATCGCACGCCGATCCAGCGCCTCTGGGAACTGCTGGTGCTCGAGAAGGGCAACATCGGGCTCGTCTATGCCTACGCGACACTCGTCGGTCTCTTCTCGCTCACGCTGCCGCTCGGCGTGCAGGCCATCATCGGCCTCGTGTCCGGCGGGCTCTTCCTGCAGCCGATCGTCATCCTCATCGCGTTCGTGATCCTCGGGACGGCGGCCACCGGTGTGCTGCAGGTGCTGCAGCTCAGCGCCGTGGAGCGCATCCAGCAGCGCGTGTTCGCACGCGTCGCGCTGGAGTTCTCGCTGCGCGTGCCGCGGGTGAGCGTGGAGCAGTGGCTCAAGGACGACTTGCCCGAGCGGATGAACCGCTTCTTCGAAGTGGTCACGATCCAGAAGTCGCTGGGCAAGCTGCTCACCGGCGCGACCACGGCCCTGCTGCAGGTGCTGTTCGGTCTGCTGCTGCTGACCTTCTATCACTACTACTTCACGTTCTTCTGGCTCGGCATGGTGCTGCTGCTCTGGGGCGTGCTGCGGCTGACGTATCCCAAGGGGCTCGAGACGAGCCTGATGGAGAGCAAGTACAAGTACCGCGCCGTGCACTGGCTCGAGGAACTCGCGCGCACCGTGGCTTCGTTCAAGGCCGCGGGCCGCGCCACGCCGGCCTTGGCGCGCATGGACGAGCACGTCAGCGGCTACCTGAAGTACCGCCAGAAGCACTTCAAGGTGTTGGTGTGGCAGGCGCTCTCGGCCGTGGGCCTGAAGGCGCTGATCACGGGTTCGCTGCTGATCATCGGCAGCGTGCTGGTGATCCAGGGGCAGATCACGCTGGGCCAGTTCGTGGCGGCGGAGCTCGTCGTCGTGACCGTGCTCGCCGGCGTCGAGAAGCTCGTCGACTCGCTCGATGAGGTCTATGACCTGTTGACCGCCGTCTACAAGCTCGGCGGCGTCACCGACCTGCCGCTCGAAACGGTGGGCGGTCTCACGCTGCCCGACGATGCGACGGGCATCGCCGTGAAGCTGCAGGACGTGTCGTACAGCTATCCGGCCGCGAATCGCCCGGCGCTCACGGGCATCACGCTCGACGTCCGCGCCGGTGGCAAGGTCGCGATCACGGGGTCGGATGGTGCGGGCTCGTCGACGATCCTCGGCATCGTGGCCGGGTTGTTGCCGCACTACGGCGGCGTGGTGCAGGTGGGTGGCATCACCCTGCGCGACGTGGATCCGGCGACGCTCCGCGACCGCATCGGTCTCGTGCTGGGCTCCAATGAGATCTTCGAAGGCTCCGTCGAGGAGAACGTCTCGCTCGGCCGCGCCGGCGTCGGCACCTCCGACGTGATGCGGGCGCTCGAGGTGGTCGGCGCTTCCGACGAAGTGCAGGGGCTGCCGCTCGGCATGCGTACGCCGCTCGCGAGCGGCGGCCGTGGGTTGCCGTCGACGCTGCGTGTGCGGCTCTTGATCGCGCGTGCGATCGTGGCGCGTCCGCGCTTGATCGTGCTCGACGAGGTGCTCGCCACGGTGGAGCCCGCGGCGCGTCACGACCTCATCCAGGTGCTCACGGGCGCCGACGCGCCGTGGACCTTGTTCATCGTCTCGCACGATCCGGAAGTGTTTGCCGCGGTCGAGACCGTGCTCGTGCTGCGTGACGGCGTCACGCATGCGGCGAAGCCCTGGAAGGACCTGGCCAACGACATCTTCGTGCGCGAACTCGTGCCGAGCAGCCGGAGCGCCGCCTGATGGCCACGACGTCCGATCTCCTCGATCGCCGCGACGCCTCGCTCGAGAGCGTGCGCCTGCTCGCGCGGCAGCCCTCGCTGCGCACGTTGCTGATGTGGATCGCCGGGGTGCTGACGGTCATGCTGATCGTCGCATTCCTGCCGTGGCAGCAGAACGTGGCGGGCGCGGGCGAGGTCACGGCCCTGCAGCCGGCGGATCGTCCGCAGGAGGCGGTCGCCGCCATCGGCGGCCGCATCAGCGAGTGGTATGTGCAGGAAGGTGATTCCGTGCGGGTGGGCGATCCCATCGTCGCGCTCGCCGAAGTGAAGCAGGAGTACCTCGATCCCCTCACGCTCGATCGCTTGGGCGAGCAGGTCGCGGCCAAGCGTCGCTCGGTCGAGGAGAAGCGCGCGAAGGCGGCGGCGCTGGCCGACCAGGCGATTGCGCTCGACTCGCTGCGCACGCTGGCGCGTATCCGCGCCGACAATCGCATCCAGCAGATCACGGCCTCGTTGGCCGCCGCGCAGCTCGAAGACTCCATCGCGACCGTGCAGGCCGAGCGGACGCAGCAGCTCGAACGCGAAGGCCTGCGTTCGCGCGCCGAGCTCGAAACCGCACGGCAGCGCCAGCAGCGTGCGTCGGCCCTCGCCATCGAGCAGCGCGCGGCGCTGCTGACCGTGCGCGCCGAGCGCTCGGCCGTCGATGCCGATTACGCCGAGAAGATCGCCAAGGTC
Organism: Gemmatimonas sp.; assembly: GCA_013822285.1. Classification (GTDB taxonomy): domain Bacteria; phylum Gemmatimonadota; class Gemmatimonadetes; order Gemmatimonadales; family Gemmatimonadaceae; genus Pseudogemmatithrix. The sequence goes on along the minus strand of PNKF01000027.1, from coordinate 10,812 downwards.
GAGAGCGAACGGCGCGCGACCTTGGCGGAGGTGGCCGATGGCATCGCCGAGATCGCGAAGCTCTCCACGGGCGAAGCCAACATGTCGGAGCGTCAGGACCTGTTGGTGGTCCGCGCGCCGCGCGACGGCATCGTGGTGCGTGCGCTGCGCGCGGGCATCGGCGAAGTCGTGAAGGACGGTGAGGCGGTGGCGACCGTGCAGGCCGCGAACCCCGAGCTCGCCGTCGCGATGCAGGTGAACGCGCGCGACGTACCGCTGATCCGCGTGGGCGACGAAGTGCGTCTGGAGTTCGCGGGCTGGCCGGCCTTGCAGTTCAGCGGCTGGCCCAACGCCTCGCTGGGCACCTTCGGGGGTCGCGTCGCGGTCGTTGACCAGGTCGCCCTGCCGAATGGCTATTATCGCGTGCTCGTCGCGCCGGACACGGCGCAGCCCGCGTGGCCGCGGGAGTTGTTGATGGGTTCTGGCGTGCGTGGCTGGGCCATGCTGCGCGAAGTGCGCGTGTGGTTCGAGGTGTGGCGCACGGTGAACGGATTCCCGCCGGCGATTCCGCAGTCGGGGCTCACGCCGACCAGCGGTGGCAGCGGCTACTCGGGCACGCGGAACGCGGCGAGCCCGGCGCCGGCCAAGTCCGAGCCGAAATGATCGACCTGCGCCGTATGCAGGCCACGCGCGCGCTCGCATCTGCGGCGCGCGCCACGCTCATCGTCTTGTCGCTCGCGCCACTCGCGCCACTCGCGCTGCGAGCGCAGGAACCGGCGCGCCCGGAGATCACGCTCGAGGCCTTCCTCGCGCGCGTGATCAGCCAGCATCCGCAGGTGCGGCAGGCTGAGGCGGCGCGTCGCCAGGCCGACGCCGACGCGTTGACTGCGCGCGGCGGATTCGATCCCTACGTCAGCGCGATCTGGGACACCAAGCGCTTCAAGGGCATCGGATACTACGACGAACTCGATGCGCGTCTCGTGCTGCCGACGCCCTGGGGCGTGGACTTCAAGCTCGGCTGGGAACGCGCGGCCGGCCAGATCATCAATCCGGAGCGGGCAACGCCCGCCGAGGGCTTGCTCTCGTTCGGCGTGTCGCTGCCGATCGGCCCGCGCCTGCTGACCGACGAGCGTCGCACGGCCCTGCGCCAGGCGGAGATCGCGCAGGAAGCGGCCGATGCGGATCGCGATGCGGCGGTGGCGCGTGTGCTGCAGTCGGCGGCGCGTGACTGGGGGCTGTGGTCGGAGATGGAGCGTCGCGCGCGCATCACGGCCGAAGGTGTGGAACTCGCGCGCTTCCGCCTTGAGGCCCTGCGGCGTCGCGTGGAGACCGGCGATGCGGCAGCGATCGATACGATCGAAGCCTTGGCCGAACTGCGTGCGCGCGAGGTGCTGCGCCTCGATGCCGCCGCCGCGTCGGCGGCGGCGCGACTCGTGGCGGAGGGTTGGCTCTGGAACGCGGACGGCACGCCGGATCGCCTGCCGGCCGGCGCCGTGGCCTCCGCTCGCGCGACGCTGACGCAGGAAGCGATGTTGCAGGATCGCGTCTCGGGCGATGGTCTGCGCTATCTCGTGGCGCGGCATCCCTTCGTGCAGCAGGCGACGGCACGCTGGCGTCAGGCCGAAGCGGCACGGCGACTCGCCGCGGTGAGCATCCTGCCGAGTGCGAGCGTGGAGCTCAGCGGCCTCTCGGCAGGCGGTACCTTCGGCGACATCAATCCGCCGTCGTTGAGCGGTGACGAGAGCAAGTTCAGCGGCAATGTGCGCTTGCCCCTGTTCCCGCGTCGCGAGGTCGGGCGCCTGCGAGCGGCGGAGGAGCGCACGCGGGCGCTGCAATTGGAGCGCGAGCGCGTGCGGCGCGAGGTGGAGATCGAGGCGGGGCGCGCGCTGCTCGAGTTGACGGCTGTCGATTCCCAGTTGGTGCGGCAGGAGACGCTCGTCGCCTTGCAGGAGCGCCTGCTTGCCGCCGAACAGCAGCGCTTCTCGGCGGGCGAGAGCACGCTGCTGATCGTGAACCTGCGCGAGCGTTCGTTGCTCGACGAGCGGCTCCGCCTGGCCGCGCTGGTGGCACGCCGCGCCCGTGCGCTGGGCACCCTCGCGGTGGCGTCGGGAACCCCGCAGCTTTCCGCGGGTGAAACACCGGGTCGCGGCGCGCGGTAAGGTCGCTCCGACCCTCTCCCTCGCTTCCTGGACATGCACGCTCTTCGATTCGCCGCGGTGACTGCCGCGCTTTGTGTTGCCTCCTCGCAAGCCGCCGCCCAGGGTGGATTGCCGATCAATCTCCAAGTTGGCCTGCCGCAGGGCGAGTTCGCCGAGAACGTCAGCATCGCGGGCGGCTTCGGCATCGCAGGGATCTTTCCGCTTGCCTCGGAGTTCGGCATCCGCGCCGGACTCGACGTGCAGATCTATGGCAGTGAGTCGCGGCGCGTCCCGCTCGGCGGCGGCGTGCTCGGGCTCATCATGGTCGACGTGACGACGACGAACTCGATTGTCGGCGCCAACTTCGGCGCCCAGATCGGCATGCCGAGCGGTCGGCCCAAGCCGTACCTGGCCGGAATGATCGGGTTCAACAACTTCAACACGATTTCGCGCGTCGAGGGCTCGAACTCCGATGACGAGCCCTTTGCGTCCACCACGAATTCCTCGGACAACGCCTTCTCGCAGCACGTGTTGGGCGGCTTCTACCTGCCGCTCGCGGAAGGCAAGATCCTCTTCGATGTCGGCGCCCGCTACACCTGGAACGGCGAGTCGGTGCGCTACCTGACGCCGGGCGACATTTCCGAAGACACGAACGGCAACATCATCCTCAAGCCGAACAACACGCGCGCGGATCTGCTCACCATCAGCATCGGCGTGACGTTCCGCTTCGACCAGAACCGCGCGCGGTAGTCCGCGCGCCGCGCGGAGATACGCGCCGGCGTCAGTCGTCCGAGGACCAGCGGCGGTCGCGCTTCGTGTGCGATCGCCGCTTTTTCTCGTCGAGTCGCTGCTCGCGCTGGCCGCGGCTCGGCTTGGTGGCGCGCCGCACCTTTGGAATGGTGAGTCCGCTTCGGACTAATGCGGCGAGCCGCCCGAGGGCCAGTGCGCGGTTCTGCGTTTGGCTGCGGGTGTCCGACGCGACGACCCGCAGCCCACCCCGCGCATCGAGCTTGGTGGCGAGTCGAGTCTCCAGCCGCTGCCGCTGCTCGTCATCGAGCGCCGTCGACTGGCGCAGGTTCCATTGGACTTCCACGCGCGTGGAGCTGGTGTTCACGTGCTGGCCGCCCGGGCCGCCTGACTTGGTCGCGCGGACAACCAACTCCTGTGCGGGAATGCGGACACGCGCGTTCACGAACAGGCGCCCCTCGTCGTCCCAAAGCTCAGGCGAACGCACGGGTGCCCTCGGTGTTGCAGAATGCGAGAGTAATCGTCACCTTAGAACTCTTGTGAAATGCAATACTGGAGCCGGCCCTGACGCCTAACCGCGCGCGCACCACCGAGCGAATGCTCGCCGTGCTCGATCCGCGGCGACTGCTCAACGGGATATACGTCGGTCGACTGCTTGTGGCGAGTGCCAACTTCGCCTGGGCCGTCCTGTTCGCGCTGTTCGCCAACCCGGTGAACACCGTGATCGCCGCGACGGCCTTCGTGGCCGCGATGGCCCTCACCGCGATCTCGTACATCCGCACCGAGATCAACCGTCGGCACGCGGGACCGGGCTTTCTCTACGCGCAGATCGTCCACGACCTGCTGCTCGTCACGGTCGTCGTGCACCTCACTGGGGGCGGCGACTCGCAGTTCGCCGCGCTCTACATCCTGGTCAACGCGACGGCGGCCCTGCTGCTGCCCATCGGCAGTTCGTTGCTCATCGCCCTGCTCGGCAGCGTGCTGTATGCCGGTGACGCCTTCCTCGTCAGCGGTGGCGATCTCTCCATCGCGCTGCTCCTGCAACTGGTGGTCTTCGTGCTGGTGGTGGTCGGGACCAGCTACATCGCCGGCCAGCTGCAGGAAGCGGGGCAGGGACGCGAGCAGCTCGAGGCCGAGCTGGCCAGCGCGCAACTTCGCGCTGCCGACATCCTCGCCAACATCCGTGCGGCCATCATCACCGTGGACGACCTCGGCCGCCTGCTCTACGCGAACCCGGCCTCCTCGCAGCTGTTGCGCATCCCGTTCGAGTCATTGGGCGGCCAGCCGGTCTTACCGCAGCTGCGCGCCGCCTCACCGGCCGTCGCCGCCGCGGTCGAGGCCACGATTGCCGGCCAGCACAGCAGCGCACGCTCGGAAGGGAGCCTCGTGCATGACGGGCGCGGCATTCCCATCGGCATCACGACGACGGCGGTCGCTGGCGACCTGCGCCCCGTGGGCGGCGCGACGACAGTGATCGTCCAGGACATCTCCGACGAGAAGCGACTCGAAGCCCTGCGCCTGCGCGCCCAACGGCTCGAGGCCGTGGCGGAACTCAGCGCCTCGCTCGCCCATGAGATCAAGAATCCGCTGGCGAGCATCCGCTCGTCCGTCGAGCAGCTCTCGCGCCGTGCGGCGGCGACCAGCGACGAGCGCACGCTCGGCGAGCTGATCACGCGGGAATCCGATCGTCTGTCGCGGCTGCTCTCGGAATTCCTGGACTTCGCGCGCGTGCAGGCGGAGCGTCGCGATCATCTCGACCTGCGCGACGTCGTGCGCTCGGCCGTGGCACTCGCCGGCACGCATCCCGATCGCGGGGCGTCGGTGCGCATCAGCGCGGAGCTGCCCGACGCGCCCGCGTCGCTCGCGGGTGACGAGGACCTGCTGCATCGCGCGTTCTTCAATCTCGTGCTGAACGCCTGTCAGGCCGTCGGAGAGGCGGGGCAGGTCTCGATCGCGTTGCGCGCAGTCCCCGAGCGCGGGCGCCCTGCCGGCCTGCCGTTCACGGGCGCGTCGTTCGCGATCGAAGTCCGCGACGACGGCCCCGGGATCCCACCCGACATTCAAGACCGGTTGTTCGAGCCCTTCGCGACGACCAAGCCTGGTGGCAGCGGGCTCGGACTCGCGGTGGTGCATCGCGCCATCGAAGCGCATCGCGGCGTCATTCTCGTCGATAGCGACGCCTCCGGTACCCGATTCACCGTGTATCTCCCCACCGAGGATGACTCCTCGGGAGAACCTGTATGACCGACCCCACGCGGCGCCCTAGCGTCCTCGTCGTCGACGACGAGACGGGGATCCTGCAGACCCTCGAGATCCTGCTGCGCGCCGAAGGCTTCGACGTGCACACCGCGCACGGCGGCAAGGCGGCGCTCGAGCGCATCCCGCAGCTCACGCCGGACATCATCATCTCCGACGTCCGCATGCCCGCGGTCGGCGGCGTCGAGGTCCTCAACGCCGCGCGCGCGCACGATGCCGAGGTGCCGGTCATCCTCATGACCGCGCAAGCGACGTTGCAGACGGCGATGCAGGCCGTGAACGCGGGCGCGTTCTATTACATCCAGAAGCCGTTCCGCAACGACGAGCTGCTCGCCATCCTGAAGCGCGCCGCTGAGCATCGCGCGCTGCGACTCGAGAACAAGTCCCTCAAGCGCGAGATCAAGCGCCGTGACCGGCGCAGCGCGCCGGCACCGGTGGGCGCGCATCCGGCGTGGATCGACGCGCTATCGCTGGCCGAAGCCGTGGCACATACGGAATCGACGGTGCTGATCACCGGCGAGTCGGGAACGGGCAAGGAAGTCGTCGCGCGCTACATCCACGAGCTCTCCATGCGGGCCGAGTCGACCTTCGCGTCGATCAACTGCGGCGCCTTGCCGGAAGGTTTGTTGGAGAGCGAGCTCTTTGGGCACGTGAAGGGCGCCTTCACCGGCGCCGTGAAGGACAAGGAAGGTCTGTTCACGGCGGCGGCCGGCGGCACCTTCTTCTTGGATGAGATCGGCGAGACCACGCCGGCCACGCAGGTGAAGCTGTTGCGCGTGTTGCAGCATCGTGAAGTGATTCCCGTCGGCGCCACGGATCCGGTGCCGATCGACACGCGCATCATCGCGGCCACCAACCGCGACCTCGAGGAAGAGATGAAGCGGGGGGCGTTCCGTCGCGACCTGTTTTATCGCCTCAACGTGATCGCCATCCACTTGCCGCCGCTGCGCGAGCGTCGCGAGGACATCCCGCTGCTGGCCGAGGCCTTCTTGCGGCGGGGCGCCCTGACGCGCGGCACGGGGGACTCGAAGGCGTTGAGTGCCGAGGCCAGCGCGGCGCTCCTCGAGTACAACTGGCCCGGCAACGTGCGCGAGTTGGAGAACGCGCTGGAGCGCGCGGTGATTCTCACCGCCGGAGCGACCATCCAGCTTGCGGCGCTGCCCGAGCGCATCGCGGAGCGGCGCAGCGAGCCGCTGATTGCCGATCGCGTCGCGGCGACCCCGACGCTCGAGGTCATCGAGCGCGCGTACATCCAGTGGGTGCTGCAGAGTGAGGGCGGCAACAAGACGCGGGCGGCGGATGTGCTGGGCATTGACCCGTCGACGTTGCACCGGAAGCTGTCGCGGTATGGGGGCGAGGCGTGAGGATTGGCCCTGTCATTCTCGGGTTGCAGGCGCGCGCCGAACGGATCTCCCCCGCCCGCGCCGCCGCAATGGCTGCGATCATCACGTTGGTCGCCGCCTTGTTGACGGTGACGTCCGACTTGATTGGCGTGTTCCACGACGATGCCGTGTACGTCCTCATCGCCAAGGCGCTCGCCAACGGCCAGGGGTTCGTGAATCCGCACCTTCCGGGCACTCCGGCGGCGATTCATTTCCCGCCGATGTTCCCGCTGCTGCTGGCCGGCGTGCTGAAGCTCGCGCCGGCGTTCCCGGAAGGCTTGGCGTGGATCAAGTTCGTCAATCCACTGCTGCTGGCCGCCGCGGCCTACGGCATGACCTTCGGCATCATCACCTGGTTGGCGGTCTCGCCCTTGGCGGCGGCACTGGTCGTGGTGGCGTCGACGGTGAGTCTCCCGATGCTCGTGCTGACGAACGTCGTGATCTCCGAACCGATGTTCGTGGCGATGTTCGTTCCGGCGCTGTTCGCCGCCGAGCGCCTGCGGCAGCGCGGCGACCTGGTCACCATCGTGATTGCGTCGGTGTTGGGCGCCGCACTGATCCTGACACGCACGATTGGCGCGTCAGTGGTGGGTGCCACGCTTGTGGTACTCGTGCTCGAGCGCCGGTGGCGCGCGATGCTGGGGTACGGGGTGCTCGTGGTTGTCCTGCTCCTGCCGTGGCAGCTCTTCGTGTCGCGTCACGCCGGGCTCTATCCGCCCGAGTTGACGGGGGCGTACGGGTCCTACCTCTCGTGGGTCGGCGCTGGGTACCGCGAGCACGGTCTCACGTTCGTCGCTGATGTCGTGGAGAAGAACCTCGGCGACATGTGGTGGTACGCCAAGGTCGTGCTTACTTCCACGCTCGAGGCCACGGCGCTTGGCGCGAGCGCGGGGGTCGTCGCCTTCGCGCTCGTCTTGGGCGGCTTCGCCGTCGCGCTGCGTCGGCCGCACTCGCGGGTGCTCGCCCTCGCGTTCGCGTTGTACATGGGTGTCGTCATCGTCTGGCCATTCACCGTGCATCGGTTCGTCTGGACCCTGTGGCCGCTCGTCGTGGCGTTGGCCTACGTCGGATGGTGCGCCGCCCTTCGGGAGCTTCGCGCCATCGGTCGGTCTCGCGTCGCCGCTGCGGGCGTGGGGCTCGGCGTCCTGCTGCTCGTCGGATACGGCAACTACAATGGCCGCGGGCTTGCCTTGGGATGGGCGAGCAACGCCTCGCACGAGGTGTCGGCATACGCCGAGATCCTGGTCAAGTACGTCAACGCGGACACGCGCCTCCACGGCAAGCGGCTCGCTGCGGAGTACGCGCCGATGGTGGCGCTGTACACGGGGCAGCAGGTGCTGCCCATCGACCGTCTCGACGTACGCGACCACCTCCGGCCAAAGGCTCCGCGCGATTACGCCGCGGTCATGGCAGCCGTGGACCGCCGTTATGCTCCCGATGCCTATGTCATGATGGCGGCCGGGCCGCACGTGCTCGGGTACGCCCGCACCACCTTCGGACCGGATCGTCGTTTCCTCGAACTCACACCTCGCGGATTCCGGGTCCGCGTCTTTCAATCGGTGACTGAACCATGATGCCACTTCCGCCTGTGTCGTCCCGCATCCGCGGCCGCACGCCGCTCCCGCTCGACGACATCACGCTCTCGGTGCTCATACCCGTATACAATGAGCGTGCGACGATCGAGACGATCGTGGATGCGGTGCGAGTCGTGCCAATGCGCACGCAGGTGATCTGCGTGGATGACTGCTCGACCGACGGGACGCGGCAGGAACTGGAGCGCCTGCACGCGGCAGGGAAGATCGACGTCCTCCGCTTTCACGAGGTGAACCGCGGCAAGGGCGCGGCAATCCGCACCGCGCTTGCGGCCAGTACGGGAAACGTGGTGATCGTGCAGGACGCCGACTTGGAGTACGATCCGGCGGATTGGCCGGGGCTGCTGGCCCCCATTGTGGACGGCCGCGCCGATGCGGTCTTCGGCTCGCGGTTCCTGGGCGGACAGCACCGCGTCTTGCACTTCTGGCACTCCGTCGGCAACCGCGTGCTGACGACGTTCAGTAACATGATGACGGACCTCAACCTGACGGACATGGAGACCTGCTACAAGGCAATCCGCGGGGACCTGGCCCGTAGCCTCAAGCTGACGTCCGACCGCTTCGGCTTCGAGCCAGAAGTCACGGCGCGGCTCGCCCAGGCGAAGGCGCGCATCTACGAAGTCCCGATCTCCTACGCGGGCCGCACCTACGCCGAGGGTAAGAAGATCGGCTGGCGCGACGGCGTCGCGGCGTTCTGGCACATCCTCCGGGCGTCGCTGACCCGATGAAGGCTTTCCGAGACGCCGCCGAGCATCGGCGCATGGATGGATGGATCACCGCCGCGTGCCTCGCACTCGGTGTGGGGCTCTACGCGACCAGTCTGCGCAATGGGTTTGCGTTCGACGACGTGCCGATCATCGCGAACAATCCGATCGTGCGCGAACTCGAGGGTCTGCTCAAGTATTTCTCGACGAGCTACTGGGGACCGAGCACCAGCGTCGATTCGGCCTATCGTCCGATGACAGTGCGCCTGTTCGCGGTGCAGTGGATGCTCGGGAACGGATCGCCATGGACGTTCCATCTCGTCGCCACGGTCCTGTACGGCATCTGCTGCGCGCTCGCCTACGGCGTCGCCCGCACCATGCTCGCGCCACTGGGAGCTGCGGTCGGCGCGCTCGCATTCGCAGTGACGCCGCTGCATGTCGAAGCGGTCGCCAACGTCGTCGGGCAAGCCGAGCTCTGGGTGTTCGCATGGCTCGCGATCGCCTTCTTGCTGTATGTCGAGGCGCGCCTGGAGCCGACGCTGCGCCCCCTGCGCGCGATGGCCATCGTCGGCGCGTATGGCATCGCGCTGAACTTCAAGGAGCACGCCGTCGTGCTGCCGGCGATGGTGCTCGGCTTCGAACTGATCTTCGGTTTGGGCTGGAAGCGCCTGTGGCGCGCGGAGGGGACGGGAACCCGAACCATCGTGCTCGGGATGGGACTGATCGCAGCGGCGTTCGTCGCAGTCCGTCTGCAGGTGTCGACGGGCGACAGCGCGCAGTGGGACCTTCGCGATTTCGGTTTCGTGGAGCGCAGTATCGTGATGCTCCGGTTGATGCCGACCATCTTGCGTCTCCTGCTCTGGCCGGCCCATCTCGCCGCAGACTACTCGCCGCAATTCGTGAGCGCGACGCCGAACTTCGACGCCGACTTCGTTATCGGTGCGGCGATGGTCGTCGTGTTGACGACGGCGGCCGTTCTGGCGCGTCGGCGGGCACCGGCCATCACGTTTGGCCTGCTGTGGGCGGCCGTGGCGTGGTTGCCCGTGTCGAACCTGCTCTTCAAGAGCGGTGTGCTCGTCGCCGAGCGCACGTTGTTCCTCTCGAGCTTCGGAGTCGCGCTCGCCGTCGGGGCCTGTGCGGCACCGTTGCTCCGCGCACTCGCGCCCGTGCGCGTCATGCGCGTGACGGTGACCGCGCTCGCGGGCTGTGCGCTACTCCTCGGTGCGGCGCGCACGCTCCAAAGGATTCCCGCCTGGGAAGACAACGCCGCGGTGTTTGCGCAGATGACCGTGGACACGCCAAGCAACGCGCGTGCCTGGGCCGCCCTTGCTGAGTACTACAATATGGTGGCCCGCGAGGCGCCGGCAGACTCGATGTACCGCAAGGCCCTCGAACTCGACCCGGGGCACAGGCTGATTGAACTCAACTACGGGCTCTTCCTGCAGGGGTTGTGGCGATGTGATGAGGCCATTCCAATCTTCCGTCGGTTCTTGATTGAGATGCCAAACGCGACATCGGCGCACCTCGGCCTTGTGTCCTGCCTCTTGGCGACGTCCCAGTACAGCCGTGCCCGTCTCGCGATTCTCGACGGCCAAGCCCAGGACATCAACTACGGGCTGTTCCGCCGCCTCCGTCGGAGCACCGATTCGCTCCTGGTCGTGACCGACTCGGTTGACGCGCGCAACCGTTGGGCGCGAGAGGGTCGGCCGTTCGATCGCACGAACCGGCGGTTCCTGATCACGATGGCACGCGGAAGAGTCTGGAACGCCGCCCAGCGTCGCAGATTGCAAGAGATGCAAGCAGCTGGCGGGTCGTCGTCCGCCGCAACAAGTTCCGGCATCCCATAACACGCTGTCTATCAATGGTTTACGGCGTCGTTCGGCGCTGGCCTGCTTCTTGCTGATTACATGCTTGTCCCGCCCAGACGGAGCGGGCAGGTCTTGAGTCCCTCACCGTCCCAACCCGTTCCAGGAGTTTCCGCATGCTGACGTCTCGCAAGGGCTTTACCCTCATT
>PNKF01000026.1 GCA_013822285.1 Gemmatimonas sp. | reverse complement strand
CGAGCGCTTCGCCGGTGGCGACGGCATCGAGATCGAGGAGCGCACGGATTTCAACCTGATGCGCGAGACGATCGACCGTGTGTTCCGGCAGTACCTGACCCCGCGCGAACGGAAGATCCTCAACCTGTATTACGGCCTGGACGAAGGCGCCGAAGCGATGACGCTGGAGAAGATCGGCGCGTTGATGGGCGTGACGCGCGAGCGGATCCGACAGATCCGGGAGCGGGCGTTCGACAAGCTGCGCACGTCGCCGGAAGGCCGGGCGCTGGCTGGCTTCTGGGGAGTGGCTTAACGGCAGCTGTAACCTCTAAGCTGTAAGCTGTAAGTGCGTCGTCGCGCGCCCGGAATCCGCGGGACGACGGACCGATCGCTGAAGACGGAAGGGGCGCGCGGGTCGCGCTCCTTCCGTCTTCAGCTTCTGCCCCTACACAGGTAGCGGCATACGCGCCTAGTTTGCGGCATGGCCGATGCCGCGCTGCCGGTGGAATCGCTCGCTGCCGAACTCGGCGCGATCGTGGGCGCGCGGCATGTGTTGACGAGGCCGTCGACGCTGTTGGCCTACGAATCCGACGCGCTGCCGGGATATCACAAGCGGCCGCGGCTGGCGGTATTCCCGGGCTCGCAGGACGAGCTCGTGGCGGTCGTTAGACGCCTCGCGAAGGACGGGCTCCCCTTCGTCGCGCGTGGAGCCGGTACGGGGCTCTCGGGCGGCGCGCTGGCGGATGACGCCGTCTTGATTGGCGTGCAACGGCTGCGACGCATCATCGCGATCGACGCCGAGGCGCGCACCGCGACGGTCGAGCCCGGCGTAGTGAATGCGACGCTGACGCGTGCCGCCGCGGCGTTCGGGCTGCACTATGCACCCGATCCCTCCAGCCAAGCCGCCTGCACGCTTGGCGGCAACGTCGCCGAGAACGCGGGTGGGCCGCATTGCCTCAAGTACGGCGTGACGCTGAATCACGTACTGCGGGCACACGTGGTGCTGCCCGACGGCGAACTCGTCACGCTCGATCGCGGCGACCAGGGCGGCTACGACCTGCTCGGCGCCTTCGTGGGCAGTGAAGGCTGCTTCGGCATCGCGACCGAACTCACCCTGAAGCTCACGCCGAATCCAGAAGCGGTGCTGACGATGCTCGCCGACTTCACGTCGGTGGCGGCGGCGGCCGAGGCGACGTCGCGCATGATCGCCGCGGGCATCGTGCCGGCCGCGCTGGAGCTGATGGACCAAGCGACAATTCGTGCGGTCGAGGAAAGCATCTATGCCGCGGGCTATCCAATAGATGCGGCGGCCGTGCTGCTCGTCGAGGTGGACGGACCGCGCGCTGGACTCGAAGCGGACGCGAATGCCGTGAGCGAGATCTGCCGTGCGGCTGGCGCGCGCGAGGTGAAGCGCGCGAGCGACGCGGCGGCGCGCGAGAAGCTTTGGCAGGGCCGCAAGAAGGCCTTCGGCGCCATGGGCCGCGTCGCGCCGCACTTGGTGGTGCAGGATGCCGTCGTGCCGCGCACGCAGCTGGCCGCGCTGCTCAACGACATCGCCTCGATCGGTGAACGACACGGCGTGCGCGTCTGCAACGTGTTCCATGCTGGCGACGGCAATCTGCATCCGAACATCCCCTACGACGCGAATGATGCCGATGAATCGGCGCGCGTGCATGCGGCGATGCAGCAGATCATGACGCGCTGCATCGACGCCGGCGGCACCATCACCGGCGAACACGGCGTGGGCCTCGACAAGCTTCCATATATGGAACGGCTGTTCACCGCCGACACGCTCGACGCCATGTGCACGCTGCGCGAAACCTTCGACCCGGCGCGCCGAGCGAATCCTGGAAAGGTCGTGCCATTGCATAGTTGCCGTGAATGGAACGGGCTGCCGGCTCTGCGGGGCGGGGCCTCATCGTGAGCCTCTCACGGCAGTCCCTGCACCCGCATCACGTCGACGACGTAGCCGCGATGGTCCGCGACGCTAGCGGGGGCCTGCGGATCCGCGGCGCCGGCACGTGGATGCATGTCGGCGCGCCGGTGATTGCATCGCAGGAACTGCACCTCGATGCCTTCGCCGGCGTGCGCCGCTACACTCCTGGCGATCTCACCATCAGCGTCGGCGCCGCGACGACGCTCGCGGAACTCGATGTGACCACGCGCGCGCAGGGCCAGTGGTGTCCGCTGCTGCCTTGGGGCGATGACCGCGGGACGATCGGCGCCACGCTGGCAACGGCAACGACGGGCCCGTTCGCCGAGGCGCTGGGCCGTCCCCGCGATCTCGTGCTCGGTGTCGAGTGCGTGGACGGCCGCGGGCGCATCGTCCGAGCGGGTGGCCGCGTCGTGAAGAACGTCGCCGGCTTCGACCTCACGCGCCTCATGATCGGCAGCTGGGGCACGCTCGGCGTCATCACCGAAGTGCACCTGCGACTGCGCGCGCGACCCAGTGCTGACGTCACGCTGATGGTGGAGGGCGCCGCGTCAGAGGCGATGCGCAGATTCGTACATGGCGCACTACCACCGCTGGCCGCGCTTCCGCTCGGCGAGGGCATCGCGCGCACGCTCGGACACGCGGGGCCAGGCTCGTGGCTGCTGCGGCTGGGCGGCAACGCCGAGCAGGTAGCCGCGGCGCGAGCGGCGCTGGCACGGCTGGGCGCTTGCCTTGAGCTCGCACCTGAGAGCTGGGACATCGTGCGTCGCGAGCTGGCGCCCGAACCGCGGGCCGCCTCCTGGCCGTGGACACCACTGATGCAACGCGTGCGCGCGGCGTTTGATCCTCGTGGCGTGTTGAATCCCGGACTTCTCGCGGAGCGCGCGGCATGAACACCGAGGAGATGCGCAGCGGACTCGACGCCTGCGTGCACTGCGGCTTCTGCCTGCCCGCGTGTCCGACCTACCTCGCGCTGGACGACGAGAACGATTCGCCGCGGGGCCGGCTTGTATTGATGCGGGCGCTGCTCGATGGGCAGGTGGCGCCGGACGATCCCGACGTTGCGAAGCACCTCGATCAATGCCTTGGCTGCCGCGGTTGCGAGACGGCATGCCCCAGCGGGGTGCCCTACGGGCGATTGCTCGAAGGCACGCGCGAGCGCCAACGCGCGCAGGCCCCCCTGCCCTTCGTCGCCCGCCTAGTGCTCGCCGTGTTCGCGCGCGAATGGTTGCTCCGACCGGCGCTCGCAGTGGCGCGCATCGCGCGTGGCCTGGGTTTGGCGCGACTCGCGACGCGTGTCGCACCCCACGCACTGCGAATGCCCGCCGCGATGCTCGCCACGACGGCGCGGAAAGCGGTCGCCGAATACTCGCCGCGCGGCGATGGCAGCCGTGGCCGCACCGCGCTGCTCACCGGCTGCGTGATGGAAGGCCTGCTGCCTGCGTTGAATCGAGCCAGCGAGCGGGTGCTCGCCGAGAACGACTTCCAGATCGTGGAGGCGAAGGGCCAAGTCTGCTGTGGCGCGCTGCACGCGCATGCCGGCGACACTGGCACGGCACGGGACTTGGCGCGGCGCAACATCGCGGCCTTCGAAGCCAGCGGCGCCGAGTTCGTCGCGATGAACTCCGCGGGTTGCGGTGCCATGTGCCGCGAGTACGGCCAGCTTCTGGCGCAGGACCCTGCGTGGGCGGCACGCGCGGCCGCGTTCAGCGCCAAGGTGCGCGACGTCTCGGAGCTGCTCGCTGTGGCTGGTCCCAAGCCGACGACGCCCGACGCGACGCACCCCACGCTGGTCGCTTGGGACGCGCCCTGCCATCTGCAGCACGCCCAGCGCGTGGTCGATCCGCCGCTGCAGCTGCTGCGAGCCATCGGCGATGTCCGCCTTGTGCCGCTCGTCGACAGCGCCCAGTGCTGCGGCTCGGCGGGTATCTATGGCCTCGTCCAGCCGGAGGTCGCGAGCCGTGTATTGGCGCCTAAGTTGGCCCGCATTCACGAGAGCGGGGCCCGGGTGGTCGCCACGGCGAACCCCGGCTGCCTGATGCAGATCGGTTCGGGGCTGCTGCTGGAGGGATCCACGGTGCAGGCGCGGCACCCGGTGGAACTGCTGGACGCCGCATACGCGAGGGCTCGGCAGACCGATTAGCATTCGGGTATGGAGCTGCCCGTCCTGCTGATCGAGTTCGAGAACGTCTTGGCGGAGACCGCGACGCTACGGCAAGCGGCGCTCGCCGAGTCGTTGGCGGCGGATGGCATCGAGCTCACCGCCGAGCTGCTCACGCTCTCCCTGGGGCGGACCTTCGACGACGCGATCCACCGCATTCGCGAGGCGGTCGGTGCGCCCGCGGATGCCACGGGCGAAGAACTGGCGCGACTCCGCGCCGAGCGTGCCTTCGCCGCTCGCCTTGGCAAGGGCGTGGCGATGCCAGCCGGTGTGCGCACGGCGCTGGAGAAGCTCTCCGCGATGTCGCGCCTCGCGCTGGTGACCCGCGCGCCGCGACGCGACGTGGAGTTCGTGCTGCAGCTTAGCGGACTGGATGGCGTGTTCCGCCCGATCGTCGCACAGGAGGATGTGCGCGTCTCGAAGCCCGGCCGCGCCCCGTACGCCGCCGCGCTGGCGCGTGTCGCCGAGCTGTTCCCGGGCCAAGTGCTGCGCGGCGTCGCGGTCGAAGACAGCGTCGTCGGCGTGCGCGCGGCGCGTGACGCCGGACTGCTCACCGTGCTCGTCGGCGCACATCCACCGCAGGATGCCATGGAAGCTGAGTGCTGGGTGGAATCGCTCGCCGATTTCACGCCAGAACGTTTGCGTTTGCTCCTCAGCCCGGCGGTGAAGGGGATCGGATGAGCGCGTTTCTCGTGGACCGCAATGCGCGGCTCCGGATGCTGTTCTCGGGCGAGAAGGCCAAGGAGTCGTTGGGCGGACTGGTGACGAACGATGTCGTGGCGCTGCACGCTGGCCACGGCCATCGCGCCGTCGCGCTGACGCCCAAGGGGCGTGTCATCGCACTGGTGCGCGTGTTCGACCGTGGGAGCGACCTCTTGGTGGATTGCGAACCCGCGTCCGCCGAGGCCTTCGTCAGCATGATCCGTAAGTTCGTGAACCCGCGCACGGCCAAGTACACGGTCGTCACGCCGCAGACCGCCTGTCTCGGCGTCTACGGTGCGAATGCGACGAAGTTGATCGCGCCGCTGCTCGGCACCACGCACGAGACGTTCGATGCGCTGGCGCCGCTCTCCATCTGGCGCAGCGCCGATGGAGCGCTCGACGTGATTCGCTCCGACGACTTCAGCGTGCCGGGTCTCGACATCGTCGGCGAGCCGACGCGGATCGCCGAGCTGCGGACGGCCTTGGAAGCGCAGGGGCTGCATGAGGCGACGGCCGAGCAGCTGGAGATCCTGAGCGTGGAGCGTGGCCTGCCGCGTTTCGGCGTCGAGATGGACGGCGAGACGATCCCGCAGGAGGCCAACCTCGATGCGCTCGGCGCCATCTCGTTCACGAAGGGCTGCTACACGGGCCAGGAAGTCGTCGCGCGCATTCACTTCCGCGGCCACGTGAACCGGCACCTGCGCTGGCTGCGCGCCGAATCGCCGCTGCCGCGTGGGGCGACGGTGCTCGATCACGAAGGCAAGGAGATCGGCGACGTGCGCACGAGCGTGCAGTCGCCGGAGCGCGGGGCACTGGCGATCGCCATGCTGCGCCGCGAAGTCGTGCCGGGCAGCGAGGTGCAGTTGCTGGATGGCGAGCGGAGGCTGACCGCGCGCGTCGAGGCCATCGCGTGAGCGCGACGGTCGTCCGCGGCGCCTGTCCGCACGATTGCCCGGACACCTGCGCCACGCTCGTGACGGTGGAAGACGGGCGCGCGACGCGCATCCAGGGCGACAAGGACCATCCCTTCACGCAGGGATTTCTCTGCACGAAGGTGAACCGGTACCTCGAGCGCACGTACCATGCGGATCGTGTGCTCACGCCGCTCAAGCGCGTGGGGCCCAAGGGGCCGAATGCACAGTTCGTCGAAGCGAGCTGGGACGAGGCGCTGGATGCGATCGCCACTCGCTTGAATGCGATCCGCGCATCGGCGGACGGTCCGCAGAGCATCTTGCCGTACTCCTACGCCGGCACGATGGGCCTGCTCCAGGGCGAGAGCATGGACCGCCGCTTCTTCCACTTGCTCGGCGCGTCGAAGCTGGATCGCACGATCTGCGCGACGGCCGGCATGTGGGGCATGCGCATGACCGTGGGCGCTAGCATCGGTGCGGATGCGGAGTTGGTGCCGGAGAGCGACCTCGTGCTGCTCTGGGGCACGAACACGCTGACGAGCAACCCGCATCTCTGGCCCAAGATCCTCGAAGCGAAGTCGCAGGGCGTGCCGGTGATCTGCATCGATCCGATCCGTACGCGCACCGCCGAGCAGTGCGACGAGTGGATCGGCATCCGTCCGGGCACCGACGCCGCGCTCGCGCTCGGCATGATGCACGTGATCTTCGCCGAAGGGTTGCAGGACGACGACTATCTCAAGCAGTACACGCTGGGCGCCGAGCAGCTGCGCGAGCGTGTGAAGCGATACTCGCCGGAGAAGGCGGCGGAGATCACCGGCGTTCCGGCGGAGCGCATCGTGAGCCTGGCCCGGCAGTATGCAAAGGCCACGGCGGCGTTCGTGCGCATCAATTATGGTTTGCAGCGCCACGGTGGTGGCGCGATGGCGGTGCGTACGATTGCCTGTTTGCCCGCCGTGGTCGGCCACTGGCGGCGTCCGGGCGGTGGCGTGCAGCTGTCGTCGAGCGCGAACTTCACGTTCAATCGTGCGGCGCTGCATCGCGAAGATCTCTCGCCGGCTGGCACGCGCACCATCAACATGGCGCTGCTCGGCGATGCGCTGACCAAGCCCGATGCAGGCGTCGGCGGACCGCCGGTGAAGGCGGTGGTCGTCTACAACTCGAATCCGGCAGCGATCGCACCGGATTTCCTGCGTGTCATCGAAGGCTTCAAGCGCGAAGACCTGTTCGTGGTGGTGCTCGAGCACTTCAAGACGGACACCGCCGACTACGCCGATTGGATCCTGCCGGCCACGACGCAGCTCGAGCACTGGGACATCCACTTCTCCTACGGGCACCTGTACGCCTCGCTGAACAAGCCGGCGATCGCGCCGGTGGGGCAAGCGCTGCCGAACACGGAGATCTTCCGCCGCTTGGCGGCGCGCATGGGCCTCGAGCACGAGTGCCTGCGCGATGACGACGTGACGCTGGTGAAGCAGGCCCTGGATTCGCAGACCGAGGCGCTGAAGGGCCTGAGCTTCGAGGAACTGGAGAAGCACGGCTGGCTGCGACTCAACTTGCCGAAGCCCTATGTGCCGTTTGCGCGCGGCGGATTCCGCACGCCCAGCGGCAAGTGCGAGTTCTATTCGCAGCGCATGGCCGACATGGGGCTGGATCCCCTGCCTGATTTCACGGCGCCCCATGAGTTCCCCGAGCAGGTGCCGGCCCTGGCGGCGAAGTTCCCGATCACGCTGATCTCGTCACCGGCGCACCAGTTCCTGAATTCGACCTTCGTGAACATCGGGCCGCTGCAGCGCGCAGCCAAGGAGCCCGAAGTCTCGCTGCATCCCCGCGACGCCGAGCGCCGCGGCATCAGCGACGGGCAGATGGTCATCGTGGAGAACGAACGCGGGCATTTCACGGCGCGGGCGCGACTGCGCGAGGGCATCCGTGAGCTCGTGGCCTGGGCGCCGGGCATCTGGTGGGCAAAGCTCTCGGCGGACGGCCGCAACGTGAATGCGGTGACCTCGCAGAAGCTGACCGACATGGGCGCCGGCCCGACCTTTTACGACTGCCTCGTCGAGATCCGCGCGGCGGACTGATCGCTGTCCAGTCTTTCTGCCTGGCGGGCCGCCCACGGACTGAACCTTGGCGGCCCGTCACGCGTTAGTGGGCAGGCCTCCAACCTCAGGCGTATCGTGACGAAGTCGCTTCCGCAGACCCTCGGCGCCCTGCGCGCCTCCGAGTTCGGTACCGCGCCCAAGAAGGGCCGCTCCGTCAAGGACGAACTCCGCGCCAATCTCCTCGCGCGCATCAAGAGTGGGCAGCCGCTGTTCAAGGGCGTGCTCGGCTACGAAGACACCGTGATGCCGCAGATCGTGAACGCGCTGCTCTCACGGCACAACTTCATCCTGCTCGGCACGCGCGGGCAGGCGAAGTCGCGGATCCTGCGGGCGTTGACGACGCTGCTCGATCCGGCGATTCCCGTGATCGCGGGCAGCGAGGTGAACGACGATCCGTTCGCGCCGATCTCCAAGTTCGGCCGCGAACGCCTGCGCGAGGCCGGTGACGACACGCCGATTGCCTGGCTGGCGCCCGACCAGCGCTACGTCGAGAAGCTCGCCACGCCGGACGTCACCGTTGCGGACCTCATTGGCGACTTGGACCCGATCAAGGCCGCGCGCGGCGGGCATCTGCTCGCCGACGAACTGAGCATCCACTACGGCATGTTGCCGCGCGCCCACCGCGGCATCTTCGCACTGAACGAGCTGCCCGACCTCGCCGGCAAGGTGCAGGTGGGCCTGTTCAACGTGATGCAGGAAGGCGACGTGCAGATCAAGGGCTATCCGGTGCGTCTCGCGCTGGATGTGGTGCTCGCGTTCACGGCGAACCCCGAAGACTACACGGCACGCGGCAAGATCATCACGCCGCTGAAGGATCGCATCGGTTCGGAGATCCAGACGCACTACCCGAGCACGGTGGACCTCGCGCTCGAGATCACCTCGCAGGAGGCATGGACGCAGCGCGATGGTCTCCCGGTGCGCGTGCCCGAGTTGGTGGCGGAGGTGGCCGAGCGGGTGGCGTTCGAGGCTCGCAAGGAGAAGCGTATCGACCAGCGCTCTGGCGTGTCGCAGCGGCTCAGCATCACGCTGATGGAGAACATCGTCTCGAACGCCGAGCGGCGGGCGGTGCGCTTGAACGAGCCGGCGGTGGTGCCGCGGCTCGCGGACCTCTATGCGGCGCTGCCGGCCATCACGGGCAAGATCGAACTCGAGTACGAAGGCGAGCTGATCGGTGGCGCGGTGATCGCCCGCGAGCTGATTCGTCGTGCGGCGGATGCGACGCTGAAGGAGCGTGAGCCCTCGCTGCCGTTGGACGAGATCATCATCTGGTTCGACGAGGGGCAGGCACTGCAGGTCAGCGACGACGCGACGGCCGTTGCGGCGAAGACCGGCTTTGGCGCCGTCCCGGGCCTGATGGACATCGTACGCGAGTCGTCCCTGCCCCACGGCGATGACGATGCGCTGGTGTCCTCGTGCGAGTTGGTGCTCGAGGCCCTGGTGGCGCGTCGGAAGCTCTCGCGCTCCGAAGGCGGGCAGTACGGCCGCTCAGTGCGCCGTGAGCGTGGGTTCCCGTCGGAACACCCAGAGCGCGAAGAGTAGCATCAGCGCTGCGGTGCCGCCGATCGCCCAGGCGGCACCGAAGGCCTTGGCCAGCGCGCCGCCGACGAAGCTGCCGATCGGCGAGCCGCCGATGTACACCATGATGTAGAGCGAGATCACGCGGCCGCGCATCGCGTCGGGGACAATCTCCTGCAGACGCGAATTCACCAAGGCGTTATTGATGATCATCGTGATGCCGACGGCGAAGAGCAGGATGCCGTTGAGCTCGACGATGCGCGTGAGCGAGAACAACAGCAGCAAGGCCGGAAACAGATGCGAGGCCCACCAGAGCGTGCGGCCTTTCGTCGCGCCGCCACCCGTTGCCGCGATGCCGAGCGCTCCGACCATCGCCCCGATGCCGAGCGTGGCCATCAGCGCCCCATAGCCCTCGGCCCCGAGTCCGAGCACATCGCGTGCGACGACAGGCAGCAGGGTGATGACGGGCACGCCGAGGATGGAGAAGACCATCGCGACGAGCATCAGCGCCGGCAGCGGCTTGGTGTGGCGCACGTAATGCAATGCCTCGCGCATGCCCTCCAGCGCACTCTTCTTGGCACCCTCGAGATCGCGCGCCGCAGGCGGCACGGCCATGATTGCCAGGCTGGCCAACACGGCGAGGAAGCTCAGGGCGTTGATGCCAAAGGTCCAGGCGATGCCCGCCTTGGCAATCACGATCGCCGCGATGGACGGCCCGAGCACGCGCGCGAGGTTGAAGCCCATCGAGTTGAGGCCGATGGCTTTCGGCAGATCCTCGCGGTCGACCAAATGCACCCACAGCGCTTGGCGCGCGGGAATCTCGAAGGCCGCGAGCAAGCCGCCAATGCTCGTCAGCGCGATCAGCCATCCGATCGTCAGATGCCCGGTCCAGGCCAGCCACCACAGCGCAGTCGCCTCGCAGAGCATCAGCGCCTGCGCCGTACGGATGATCTTCAGCTTGTCGCTACGGTCGGCCAGCATGCCGCCGGGCAGCGAGAAGAGGAGGATCGGCAGCGTACCCGCCGCCGCGACGACGCCGACGAGAAAGGCGTCGTTGGAGAGTTCGAGGGCCAGCCAACCCACGGCCACTTGCTGCATCCAGCTGCCGATGAGCGAGACGCTCTGCCCGATCCAGAAGATGCGGAAGTTCCGGTAGCGGGCGAGCGTCCGGAACGGGTTCAACGAGCGAGAGGGAACGGGCGCGGTCATCGGGTTGGCGAAAGCTCGCCTATTGCGCCTGCATCTGGCAGTGCAACCGCGCCGTGATCAGTCCTCCCGGATCACGGGTTGTCGGACCCGAACCAGCATTAGACTGGCATGCCCGTCCACTAGGGTGACGCTGATGCGGTGAGTACCAGGCTTGAGGCTGAGGCGGATGCGGTCACGATCGCCGACCGTCCACGTCGCGAATCGGCTCGCGGTGTCAACGACCGACGTGAGAGCCCTCCAGTCGACGGTCTCCCCATCGACACTGAGGGCGACGACGAAGCGCAGCGAATCCGTGGCACCTTCGGGGTGAAGCAACCGCAACTGAATGTCCGCCTCGGGATTTGTGACCACGGCCACGATGGCAGAATCCTTGGGCGCCAACCACCAGCGCTGCTCGTCCGCGTAATGCGCCAGCGTCACCCGTTGCCCGCCCTCGACGTCGACGGTCTCCCAGTCGACGCTGGCTGGCCCCATGCGTGAGTTGAGAAACCAGCCGCCGAGCGCGACCACCGCCAAGCCGATGCCGATGACGCCGAGCCGTGCCCGCTTCCAGAGCACGAGTTTGCGCCAACGGCCGCGGTAGATCTTCGGCCAGACCTCGCGCCGCGCGACATCGAGGTCGTAGGGGAAATCAATCTCCGCCCACGCGTGCCCGGCGACATTCAGCCCGAAGACCTCAACCTGCCGGCAGACGATTCGCGTGGCCTCGATCACCCAAGCGTTCTCGTGACCGTCGGCGATGAGCTCACTCGCCGTCGCGAGCATCGTGCGCGCTCCCCCGGCGTCAAACTTAAGCATGCCGAGGCTCTCGCCGCGCGCCGAGGTGGCAGGCAAGTCCTTGCCGATGTCCACCACGCGCCGCTTTCGCAGGGCGACCTTCGTCTGCTCGCGCCCGCGAGAGGACGTCGAGTCGTACGCAATGACGTTCCCCGGCTCGTCGAGCAGCTCGTCAAGAATCTGTGGATCGAAGAAGAGGTCGCAGTTCAGCAGAAGGAACTCGCCTTTGACCCAATCGCGGGCGAGCCACAGCGAGTACAGGCTGTTGGTCTCGGCGAATCGCTCGTTGAGCAGCACCTCGGCACGATCGCCGATGACCTCCTGCAGCTTGTCGGCCTCGTGCCCAACGATGACCAGCACCGGCCCCACGCCGTGGTCGGCGAGCGCCTCGAGTGTGTGGAGGATCAGCGGTCGGCCACCGATCTCGACCAGCGCCTTGGATCCGCCTCCGGTCATCGTGTTGAGGCGACTGCCCATCCCTGCGGCGAGGATCACGGCTTGCATCGGTCAGCTCCTGTCGGGTCCTGCGTCAGCGGTCGCCGCAGCGGCGACCGGCATGTTAAAGGCGGCCGCGGGGCCGCTGTACTGCACCCGCCCCTCCTCGAGCGCGAGCACCCAGTCCATCCGCGCGAGCAAGGCGGGATCGTGCGTCACCCACAGCACGCTGCGACCTCGGGTGAGGTTGAGCAGACGATCAGTGAGAGCCAACGCAGCGGCGTGGTCGAGCCCCGTCGTCGGTTCGTCGAGCAACCACAGCGCGCCGTCGCGGAGGAGGGCGCGCGCCAGGGCGATGCGCTGTCGCTCGCCACCGGAGAATAGGTCCCCGCCGCGTCGCACGATGGTCTCATAGCCATCGGGGAGAGCTTCAATGAAGCGGGCAACGTCCGCGCGCCCCGCCGCGGCCTGTACCGCCTCCAGAGTCGCATCCGGCAGGCCAAGTGCGATGTTGTCACGCACGCTCACCCCAGTCAGCGCGCTGTCTTGGAAGACGATGGAGATGTGGCGTCGCAAGCTCTCGACGGAATACTCGCGCAGGTCCCGGCCGTCCAGCATGATGCGTCCGCGTGTCGGGTCTGCAAGTCGCAGGACGAGTGAGAGCAACGTAGACTTGCCGGCTCCGTTCCCGCCGACGATGGCGATGCGTTGGCCCGCCGGCAATGCGCAGGCGATGCCATCGAGGCTCCATTTGCGATCATTCCGGCGGCGTTTCGGCATGCGCAGCGCTACGTCCTCAAACTGCAAGGCGCCGCGAATGCCTGCAGCACCCTGTGCGTCAGGCGCGTCGCTGGGTCCCGGTGCGCGGCGCACGATGCGCTCGAGTCGTTCGGCACAGGCCACGGTACGGCCGAGTCGCGCGGTGGCCTGCGAGAAATCGGCAAAGGGACCGCGCAGCGCCAGGGCGTACGAGAGAAACAGCACGAGGTCGCCCGCACCCATGCCACCGACGGCGATTCGGTCGGCGCCGATCCACATCGCCAGCGCGACGCTCGCCGCGATTGCGACCTCGACCCGCAACGAGAGACCCAACGAGAGCCGCTGGAGCTTGAGTTCTTGCCGCAGGCTTCGTCGGTTGCGCGCAGCGAAGCGCGCCGAGACGGCACTAGAGGCGACGCCGAACGCTTGCAGCTCGCGGACGGCCGCGAGCTCGCTGCCCACCAAGGCCGCGAGCCGTCCTTCCTTGGCGCGCTGCGTTCGGGCCACCGCGCCAATCCGGCGACCACGGCGACGCATCATGATGAGCGCGACGCCGCCGCCCAGCAGCAGCACGCCCGCGAGACGTGGATCAATCCAGAGCAGGACACCCATCGACGCGACGAACAAGGCCAGCGGCTGCACGACGCGCACGAGCAGGCCCGTGACGCCACGTCGCAGGCGCGACGTGTCGTAGACGATACGCGTCATCAGCTCGCCGACTTCGCGACCTTGGTGGTAGGCCAGCGGCTGTCGCAGCACGTGCGCAAAGAGGTACTCACGGAACCGATAGACGACTCGATTGCTGAGGCTCGTCAGCGTGAGCCCCTGCGCATACGCTGCGAGCGCGGCGAGGGCCGAGAGCGCAACGTACGCGCCGGCGAGGAACGCCGGCGACGCTCGGCCAGCGCCTCCGAGCCCGTCGACCAACCACTTCAACGGCCACGGCCGCAACACTTGCAGGACGAGCGTCGCAACGCTGAGCCCGGCACCGAGCGCGAACGCTCGTCCCTCGGCGGCGGCGTGTGGACGCAGCAGCCGGACGACGAGCGTCACGGGTCGGTGCGGGGCGCGCGCCATCTCAATGCTTGCCGAGCGCGTCGAGGCGCCCGCGCACCCAGGCGACGGCCGCTTCCGTCGCGCGGCCAGGGTTGTAGAACAAGTCGCGAGCCATCGCACGACGGATCTTGCTCGCGTGCCGCGGGTGGGCCAGCGACCAGGCAATCGCGTCGACCGCCTCGTCGGGCCAACGTGCCACCTCGCCACCCTTGCGGCCCCAGGTGTCGAGGTCGAGTGCCACGCCCTTCTTCTGCATGGCCGCGAGCAGCTGCGGCACGTCGAGGAATACCATCGGACGGTCCAGCAACGCGTATTCGTTGGACACCGACGACGCGTCCGTGAGCAGCAGGTCGGCCGCATAGAGATACGGCACGACGTCGAGGCCGCTCGCCAACTTGGTGTGCCGATCGAGCAGCGGGCGCAGACGCTTCGGCCAGTCCGTCGCCCGGTCGCGCGGATGGTCGTGCAGCTTGATGAGGATGTCGTACTTGCCGGTCGCGCGAAGGCGTTCGAGGACGGCCTCACCCGTATGCTCGAGCGAGTTGTCCTTCTGGCCCGTCGGCGCATATAGAATCACCGGGCGTCGCCCCGAGAACCCGACCTTCCGGAGGATGGCCGCACGGTCGAGCGTGCCGTCCACCAGGCGATCGAGCTTCGGGAAGCCGATATTCACGAGCCGCGGATCGCGATCGCGGAGCATCTGCTTCTCAGTGAAGAGCCGACGCATATATGGCCCGGTCAGGAAGAGCCGGTCGTAGACCAGCACGTCGCGACGCACCGCCATGTTACGGAAGGAAACACCGTGGAAGAGCTGGATGCGCTCCTGCTCATCCTTCGGGAAGTATCCAGAGACGTGCGCGCAGAAGACCAGGTCGAAGGTCTGCTCGCGCATGCGGTCGAGCTCGACGACACTACGTGGCGGCAGACGGAAGTGCGAGTACAGCTGCTTGGCGCTCAACGCGCCGCTGCCGTCCTCCTGGCCCTCGCGGCCTCCGGAGAGCACGATCTCGACATCGCGCATCCGCCGGAGCCGCTCAAACAGCGGCTGGAAGCAGATGAAGTGCACCGGGGCGTAGCCGGCGAACAGGATGCGGTACGGCGCCTTGCGAGCGGGCATCGGTGGGTGGTCCAGTTCAGGGAGTGTATCGCAGGCCGATCTGGGCCTGCAGCTGAGTGTAGTCGTCCACGGCGCCCTCGGCGCCAAGGTCGGTGCGACGGTTGAGGCGCTGGCTGCCATAGCGGACGCCCGTCACGAGACGGAGATCTTTCACCAGGCGGCGCGAGAGTTCTGCGCCGAGCTGCAGCCGCCGGTCGCGACGACCGTTGTTAGCGACGTCGTAGGGCTGCGAGGACGTGAAGTTGCGGAGCCGATATCGCACGCTCAACTCGACGTCCGTGCGCCCCAGGTCCACGCGCATCGCTTGGCCGATCACGTGCTCGGCGCGCGAACGATCTACCGTCTGCACCGTCCGAGCGTTCAGGTCTGTGGCGTTACCGTTGCCATTGAGGTCCTCACCGAACGCGGGCTCGTCGAGCAGGATGACTTGGCTCCGGATCGGGCTGTCGAGGAAGGCTGCCTCGTAGGATGTCTCGAAGTCTAGGCCGCGTCGCGGCGAGAGTTCGAGACGCAACGCCGCCGTGGGGCCCGTGAAGTCTCGGGCCGTGAACGGGGCGTCGTGACGGCGCGACGCGTACCCCACACCGATGTCGAGGAATGCCCCAAGCGGCCGTGAGCGCCGTGCCCTCAGCAGGCGGTACCGGTAGTCCAGCTCAACGCCGAGCTCACTGTAGTCACCGCGCGCGTATCGCCGTTCGGCCGAGGTGATGCTGCCGTTGGCGTTGACGTCCACCGCATCCGATAGATAGTTGCGGGCGTAATAGGTCGGCAGGAAGCCAGCACGCAACCGGATGCGTCCGTCGCGCCGGAGATCTTGGGCGAGCGCTAGCGAGAGGCTGACGTTGCGCCGTTCGGCGTTCTGGGCGTAGGACTCGTAACCCACCGCCGGCGTGATGCTGAGGTCACGGCCGCCCAACCCGTCACCCTGCAGCGACACGGCCGCGCGCAGCGTCGCGATAACATCCGTCGGTGATTCCATGAGCGCGTACCGCTGACTAATCAGCTCGCTCGCCGACGGCGCCTGCAGGTCGCCCTTCTTTGCATCTGGCAGCAGAAAGACGTTGTCGTCGTAATCGACTCCGCCATCGACGCGACTGGACAGCTTCCTGGTCCGCGTGCTTCGGACGCGGACGGAGTCGGGCGATCTTTGCGCCGCGAGCGCCGTCGCCGAGAGGGACAACAGCAGTGTGGAGACCACGAGATGAGCACGCATACAGCTCCTTGTGAATCGAGGAATCCGCTGCGAGTCGAGAAGCGACACCGCGTGGCGGTTGAAGAGCATGCTACGGTATCGTCTCGAAATGGGAACGGATGACGCGTGACGCGCGTCACGCCGTGCAGCATACCGTTACATTCGACTCTCCGCGGAACCAGAAACGCGTACATTTCTCAGGGAATCCCCGACTGCGGTCGGTCTCTTGTGCGCGCGAGTGTCGCATCGCGACACGGGACGGTGTCTCCGATTCGTGTCGGCACCGAATCGCCCAACCGGGTGTTGATGCAGTAGCCTCAGCCGGAGTCCAGCGCGTGCGTTTCCACACCTACAAGAAGTTCAGCCCTGAGTCCGCGGACGCCGTGGACCTGCAGGCATTGCTGGACAAGCTGGCGGACTTCCTGCTGCAATCGGGATTCGCCGGCGGCGGCCCGGCCAATCCCTGGGGCTTCGAGGACGAGGAGCCGAGCGGCGACCGTTCGCTGGACGCGCTCAAGCAGGCGATTCTCGACGCGCTGATCCAGAGCGGGCAGTTCACGCCCGAGATGCTCGAGGCGCTGCGCGGTGACGGTGACGACATCTCCGAGGAGAAGCTCGCCAAGCTGCTCGACGACATCGTGCAACGGCTGATGGCCGAGGGCTTCTTGAAGGCCGAACAGCCGCCGCAGGCACCGGCGGGGCACCAGAGCGTGTTCGGCCCCGGTGGGATGGCCAAGGCTGCGGCGCAGGACGTCAAATTCGATCTCGCGTCCAAGGGCATCGACTTCTTGGGCTACAAGGCGCTGCGCGGCATCATGGGCGGCATCGGCAAGAGCAACTTCGGCTCGCACGACACGCCGTACCTGGCGACAGGCATCGAGGCCGACGCCGGCAGCAAGCCGTACGAGTTCGGCGATGTGCTCAATCTGGATGTCAACGAGACGCTCAAGGCGTCCATGCTGCGCACAGGCTCGCTCGACGTGCCGATGGATCTCGACTATTCAGACCTGATGGTACGGCAGAGCGAGTACCGCTCGAGCTGCGCCACCGTGCTGATGCTCGACTGCTCGCACTCGATGATCCTGTACGGCGAGGATCGCTTCACGCCGGCTAAGAAGGTCGCGCTGGCGCTGACGCACTTGATTGCGACCCAGTTCCCCGGCGATTCGATCAAGACGATCCTTTTCCACGACTCGGCGGAGGAGATCCCGATCGGCGCGCTGGCCAAGGCGCAGGTGGGGCCGTATCACACGAACACGGCCGAGGGGCTGAAGCTGGCGCGGCGCATCCTGATGGCGCAGAAGAAGGACATGCGGCAGATCATCATGATCACGGACGGCAAGCCCAGTGCGCTGACGATGCCGGACGGCC
>PNKF01000025.1 GCA_013822285.1 Gemmatimonas sp. | reverse complement strand
CGACCGCACCAAGGTGTCGAGCGCTTCCTGGTCGTTCTGGCGGATGCGTTGCGCGAGGCGGACCTCTTCCTCACGCGAGATCAGCGGATAGATGCTGATGTCGCGCAGGTACTGGTCGAGCGAGCCTTCATCGAAGCGTTGCTTCCGTGGCGAACCGCCAGCCATCCGTCTCTCCGGGGGAATCCGTGGTGCTCCGTGAATGTGCAGGCCGGACCAGTCGGGCGGAAGCACCCGGCCGGCGTGCACCTCAGTGGATCAGATCACCAAGTCGCTTCCAACGCACCCGCGTGAGCCAGTCGAAGGCCTGGCCGCTGTCGGGTGAATAGCTGTAGTACACGAAGATCGGCGAGCCACGCATCAACGAATCCGGCACGAAGCCCCAGTAGCGGCTGTCGAGGGAGTTATCGCGATTGTCGCCGAGCACGAAGAAGTGCCGCGAGGGCACGACGAGTGGTCCCCAATCGTTGCGCGTCGGGTGAAAACCCCGCCCCGCCGGACCGTCGACCAAATAGTCCCGCTGCCAGCGGAACTCATCGCCACTGGGCTCACGCAGCGCGACGCTGCGCTGCACATAGGGCTCATCCTGGGGATTCCCGTTGCGGAGCAGCAAGCCTGCGCGCATCTCGAGCGTGTCACCCGGCAGGCCGACGAGGCGCTTCACGAAGTGCTTCTCGGTGTCCTCGGGCCATTGGAACACGACGACATCGCCGAGCGCCGGCTCGCGCACGGCGGGCAGCCGCTTGTCGAGCAGCGGCACCTCGGCGCCGTATACGAGCTTGTTCACGAGGAGAAAATCCCCGACGAGCAGCGTGCCTTCCATGGAGCCGCTGGGGATCTTGAACGCCTCAACCAGAAAGGCGCGGACGAGCAGGAAGAGGATGATCGCCACCTGCACCGACTTCGCCCACTCCCAGACGCCGCGCAGCGCGCGGAATCGCGGCCGCGGCTTGGCCATCGGGGTCAGCGAGGGTGTGTGAGCCCCGAGCGCAGGGTCAGCCGCCGCGGCGGCGATGTCCCGGCGCTCCGGGGACTGCGGGCGCTCCTGCTCGCTCATGCTTGGGAGATACACCGGAGCGGCGCGTTCGGGCAAGGCCAGCCCGGCAACCACCTGCCACGGAGGCACAGTGGCACGGAGGTCGCACGGAGAACGGCGACTACAAACGTTGAGGGGTCCGCGCCGATGCATCGCTGCGGACCCCCCAAGAAGTGCTGCTACCGAAGGTTAGAAAAGAGGTTCAGACCCCGCAGTCCTCCGTGCGACCTCCGAGTCTCCGTGCCTCCGTGGCAAAGCAGTTCGCAGTGCCGTGGACGCGCAACGACTTCAGTAGTTGTCGATCTGCGCCCGCTGCAACGAACCCGAATAGTCCACGTAACCGACCTTCGTCTCGGAGTAGAACTCGTACACTTCCCAGCCGCCTTCGCGGTGACCGTTGCCCGTCGCCTTCACACCGCCAAAGGGCAGGTGCGCTTCGGCGCCGATCGTCGGGGCGTTGATGTACGTGATGCCGTTGTCGAGTTCGTTGATCGCGCGGAACGCGAGGTTCACGTCCTGCGTGTAGAGCGAGCTGGAGAGGCCGTACTTCACGCCGTTGTTCACCCGGAACGCCTCGTCCGCGTCCTTCACGCGGATCACGCTGAGCACCGGGCCGAAGATCTCCTCCTGCTCGATGCGCATGCCCGCCTTCACGCCCGCGAAAATAGTCGGCTCGAAGAAGAACCCCTTGTCGAGTCCCGCTCCCGTTGCGCGACGGCCGCCGAGCACGAGCTCGGCCTTCTCCTCGAGGCCAATCTCCACATAGCGCTCGATCTTCGCGATCGACTCCGCGTGGATCACCGGGCCCACGTCCGTGCCCGCCTTGCGGCCGTCGCCGAGCTTGAGCTTCTTCGCGCGGTCGATGAGCATCGCGAGGAACTTGTCATGGATGCCATCCTGCAGGATGAGTCGGCTGGTCGCGGTGCAGCGCTGGCCGGTGGTGCCGAAGGCACCCCAGAGCACGCCATCGAGCGCGAGGTCGAGCTTCGCGTCGTCGAGGACGATCTGCGCGTTCTTGCCGCCCATCTCGAGCGAGAGACGCTTGTGCAGGCGCCCGCAGGTCTCGCCGACCTTGGATCCCGTCTCGGTGCTGCCGGTGAAGGACACCAGCGCGATGCCCGGATGCTCGACGATCGCCTTCCCCGCCTCGCCGTCGCCGTGCACCAGCTGCACGACCTCGGGCGGCAGGCCGGCCTCGAGGAGGATCTCCACGAACACGTGGCCCGTGTGCGGCACGTCCTCGCCCGGCTTGAAGACCACGGCGTTACCGCAGACCAGCGCGGGGAAGATCTTCCAGGTCGGGATCGCCAGCGGGAAGTTGAACGGCGTGATGATGCCCGCCACGCCGATCGGACGGCGCATCGACATCGCCCACTTGTTGCGCAGCTCGCTGGGCACCGTGTGCCCGAACAGGCGACGGCCTTCCGTGGCGGCGTAGAAGGCCGTGTCGATGCCTTCCTGCACGTCGCCACGCGTCTCGGCCAGCGGCTTGCCCATCTCGCGGGTCATGAGGTCCGCAAGTTCCTCCTTGCGGGCGATCATGATCTCGCCCACGCGGCGGAGAATGTCGCCTCGGGCGGGCGCCGGCGTACGCTTCCACAAGTCGAAGCCACGCGCCGCCGACTCGACCGCGCGCTGCACATCGGCCGCGCCGGAGAGCGGGAACTTGCCGATGTGGTCCGTGGTATCGGCGGGATTGATATTGTCTTGGTACTTGCCCGTGGACGGATCGACCCACGCCCCGGCGATGTAGTTCTGGAAGGTGCGCATCCCATAAATCTAGCCGATTCCATGGTCACCCTTCGCGACGCAACCTTGGCCGATCTCCCGCTGCTGGAGCGCTGGGACGAGGATCCGGACGTCCTCGAGTCGGACCCGAACGACGACTGGCATTGGGCGGAGGAGCTCGCGAAGACCCACCACTGGCGCGAGCAACTGATCATCGAGGTCGACGGCCTTCCCGTGGGCTTCGTGCAGATCATCGACCCGGCGCTCGAAGACAGCCACTACTGGGGCGACTGCGGTCCGGGCCTACGGGCGATCGACATCTGGATCGGTGAGGCGCGGCATCGCGGCCGCGGCGTGGGCGGCGCCGCGATGCGCGAGGCCATCAGGCGATGCTTCGCGCCGAGTGACGTGCGCGCGATCATCATCGACCCGCTCGCCTCCAACGCCGACGCCATCCGCTTCTACGAGCGACTCGGCTTCCGGTTCGTCGAGCGCCGCATGTTCGGCGCGGACGACTGCCACGTCATGCGGCTTGAGCGCAGCGACTGGGCGGCGTGATGACTCCCCGCCACCGGTAAGACCTACTCACAGGCCCACGCCGCGGGATGCTCCACCGTCGGCTCGGCGTAGCCAATCCGCGGCAACACATCGAGCGACGCCAGGATCAGCCCCCAGAGCACGAGCAGCAGCGCCAGTACGTGCGCGCGTCCCGCGCGATGCCGGAAGGTCCACACCGCGCTCCACGCGCCGCTGACCACCACCGCGCCGACCGCGCCGAGGTAGCCCGCCAGCCCCATCCCGCAGCGATTCGCGTACGGCCAGAAGATGATGCCCACGCCGATCGCGACGGCCAACGTCAGTCGCGCATACACACCGAAGTTCGACGTCGCCGGTGCGGACGGCATGCCGAATCCCGCCATGCCACCGGCCATTCCGCCCGTCGGCGCGCTCGGCTGCGCGGCCGGCGCGGGGGCCGTGGCGCGCGAGGGCGCCGGCGCCGGACGGCTCGCCTGCTTCGCCATCTCGGCATCGATCTTCTTCAGCTCGGCATCCCAATCGCGATCCGTCATTCCTGCTCCCGCGCCAGGCCGTGGCGCTCCAGCTTCTTGTAGAGATTGCTGCGCGGCATGTCGATGGCCCGCGCCGTCTCGGCCACGTTCCAGTCGTGCGCCTTGAGCTTGGCCTCGAGGAACGCGCGCTCCGCCGCGAGCTTGAACTCCTCGTACGTGACGAAGTGCTCGAAGGTGCCAAGGCTCGCATCCACGCTGCCCTCACCCGCCCGCGCGCCGACCAAGCGGTCCACATCGCTGC
Source organism: Gemmatimonas sp. (assembly GCA_013822285.1). Classification (GTDB taxonomy): domain Bacteria; phylum Gemmatimonadota; class Gemmatimonadetes; order Gemmatimonadales; family Gemmatimonadaceae; genus Pseudogemmatithrix. Next base: position 13,210 of record PNKF01000025.1, on the reverse strand, counting down.
GCTGGATGCGCGGACCCGCCGCGAGGATCAAGAGCCGTTCCACCGTGTTGCGAAGCTCGCGGACGTTGCCCGGCCAGTCCAGGGAGGCCAGTCGCTGCATCGCGGCATCGTCCACCTGGCGAGGCGGGAGTCCAGTCTCCTGCGCCAAGCGCTGCAGGAAGTGCTCGACCAGCATCGGGATGTCCTCGCGCCGCTCACGCAACGCGGGCACGGTCATCGGCACGACGTTGAGGCGGTAGTACAGATCCTCGCGGAAACGCCCCGCGGCGATCTCCGACTCGAGGCGCTTGTTCGTCGCCGCCAGCACGCGCACGTCCACCTTCCGCATCTTGTTGCCGCCGATGCGCGTCACTTCACCCTCCTGCAACACGCGCAGCACCTTGGCCTGCGCCGACGGCGACATGTCGCCGATCTCGTCGAGGAACAGCGTGCCGCCATCCGCCTGCTCGAACTTGCCCGCGCGATCCTGCACCGCGCCGGTGAACGAGCCCTTCATGTGGCCGAAGAGCTCGCTCTCGATCAACTCCGAGGGAATCGCCGCGCAGTTCACTTCGACGAACGGCTGCTTGGCGCGCGGCGACTGCTGGTGCAGCGCCCGCGCGACCAGCTCCTTGCCCGTGCCGTTCTCGCCGGTGATCAGCACGCGCGCCGGCGTCGGCGCCACGCGCGCGATCTGCTCCACCAAGGCGCGGATGCCCGCGCTCGCGCCGACGATCTCGCCATGCCGCTCGACGCGCTGCCGCAGCCGAGCGTTCTCCTCGCGCAGATCGAGATGTCCGATCGCGTTGCGCAGCGTGACAAGGATGCGATCGGTGTCGAGTGGCTTCTCGAGGATGTCGTAGGCGCCGAGCTGCGTGGCCGCGACCGCGTCCTTCACCGTCGCATGGCCGGAGATCATCACGACCACGGCCGCCGCATCGAGGGCGCGAAGACGCTTCAGCGTCTCAAGGCCATCGATGCCCTCCATCTTCACGTCGAGGAAGGTAAGCTGCGGACGCCACTGTTCGTAGGCGCTGAGGCCTTCGTAGCCGCTGCCCACCGCCTTCACCTCGTAGCCTTCGAACTCCAGCAGCTGCGCCAGTGCGGCGCGGATGCCGGGTTCGTCGTCCACGATCAAGACCCGACGGCTCACAGCCACTCCTGCACGATCGGCGGGAGATGCGGCTTCACCTTCGGGATCCACAGGTCCTTCGTCGCGTAGCCCACCGCGCCGGCGATCAACAAGATGATGGCGCAGCCGATGCGCCCGATGAGTCCGAAGAACATTCAGTCTGCTCCTGTCACGCCGGCCAAGACGTTGAGGGCTCCCGAGCGGAATCCGCGCGGGTCGATCTCCACCGTGCTGAACCCTGCCTCGCGCACCGCACGCTCCACCTGCTCGCGCTGCGGCGACACCGTCCACTGCGCGAGCACGTCGCGCGCGAGTTCCACGCGCGCGGTGTCGCCGAAGTAGCGCACACGCAGGTCTCCGGTCACGCCGATCGCGCGCAGCCCCGCCTCGGCGCGTTCCACCATGAGCAAGCGCTCCGCCGTCACCGCCGTGCCATACGGCAGCCGCGACGACAGGCACGGCGACGAAGGCTGCGCCCAGGTGGGGATCTCGCGCGCGCGACTCAAGGCGCGAATGTCCGCCTTCGTGAAGCCCAGTTCCGCGAGCGGCGAGCGCACATCGCGCTCCTTCGCGGCCTGCTTGCCCGGGCGGTAGTCACCAAGGTCGTCGGCATTCGTGCCGTCCACCACCACGGCAAGCCCGCGCGCCTCCGCCACCGGCTGCAAGCGGCTCCACAGTTCACTCTTGCAGAAGTAGCAGCGATTCGTCGGATTCGCCGCATACCGCGGATCGTTCATCTCGTCGGTGTCCACCTCGAACACCGACACGCCGAAGCGCTCAGCGACGCGACGCGCGGTCTCCCATTGCACCGCCGGGTACGACGCGCTGCGCCCGATCACGGCCAATGCACGCTCCGCACCGAGGGCTTCGTGCGCGACGATCGCGAGGTACGCGGAGTCCACGCCGCCGGAGAAGCCGACCAGCGCCGAGCCCTGCGCACGGAACCACGCGAGCAACGCGGATTCCTTCGCGCGCTGCTCGGCGCTCGGCGCAGGCGGGATGCTGTCGAGATCGCTCATCTACGGGGAAAGTTAGCCCCGGCGAGCAGAGCCGTCAGGGTCGCGCGACTTCCGTGTTGCCCAGGCCAGCGCTGGCACCCAGCGCCGTCGACGCGCCCGGCACATAGGCCGGCCCGCGCACGGCACGCCCAGGCTTCGCGCCCGTGTGCTGCCCATTCTGCCAGACCAGCGTGCCGTTCACGTAGGTGCGCAGCACCCCAGCCGACACCTGATGCGGGCGCTCGAACGTCGCCCGATCGCCCACCGTGTTCGGATCGAACACGACCACGTCGGCAAAGAAGCCCGGCGCGAGCAGGCCGCGCTCCTGGATCCCCAGGCGACGCGCATTCGCCCAGGTCATCTTGCGAATCGCGTCCTCAAGCGGGATCACCTGCTGCTCACGCACGTAGGGCCCGAGCACGCGCGTGAACGTGCCGTACGAGCGCGGATGCACCAGCCCCGAGGCCGCGCGCGGATTCGGACCGCCGGCGTCCGACCCGAACTTCATCCACGGCTGGCGCATGTTCGCGACGACGTTCGTCTCGTCCATCAGGAAGTAGATCGTCTCCACGCGATTGCGTTCCGTGCGAATCAACCGGAACGCGGCCTCGATCCAATCCACCCCCATGTCGGCGGCGATCTGCGACAAGCGCTGCCCCGAGTACTTGCGCAGCGCCGGCGTCGAAAGGCGCGAAATCAACACGTTCTCCGGCGTCGCCAGCGCGCAGAGATTCTCCCAGAAGCCCGTCGGCCGCTCGATCTCCCGACGGATCACGCGGCGCTGCGCCGAGTCGGCGAGACGCGTGTAGAGCTGCGCCCCCTGCGCGTTGGGCGGCAGGCAGGAGGTGAGCCCCGTCGCCGCCGCGACGTAGGGATACATGTTCGCTTCGATGTCGAGCCCCGTGGCGCGTGCATCCTCGATCCGCGCCAACGACTCGGCGCCCTTGTTCCAATTCAGGCGGCCCGCCGCCTTCAGATGCCAGATCTCGACGCGCACGCCGGCCTCGCGGCCGATCCGGATCGCTTCGTCGAGCCCATCGAGCAGACCGTCGCCTTCGGAGCGCAGGTGCGTCGCATAGATGCCGTCCAGTTCGGCCATCGCCTTGGAGACTTCGATCAGCTCTTCTGGACCGGCGAAGGTACCCGGCGCGTAGATCAGCGCCGTGCCGATGCCGAAGGCGCCGTCGCGCATGGCGCGCACCAAGGCGCCCTGCATCTCGCGCACGGCCGCCGGCGAGGCTGGGCCGGTGCGCGTGCTCATGCCGTACTGCCGCAACGTGTGACCGCCGACGAACGCGCCCATGTTCACCGAGGCACCGCGCGTCTCCATCGCGTCGAGAAACCGCCCGAAGCCATCCGGCTGCGAAAAGCGCCGCGCGAGCGAATCGGGCCGCTGGCCGATATTGCGCGGGTTCAGCGGGGCGTAGGTCGTGCCTTCACCGATGATCTCCGTCGTCACGCCCTGCGAGACCTTCGCGATCAGGCGCGTGTCGCCGTAGAGGAAGTACCAGCCGCTCTGGCCGAGGATGTCGATGAATCCCGGCGACACCACGAGCCCGGTCGCGTCGACCGTGTCCTTCGCCTCGCGCCCCGCAAGGAATCCCGATGGACCGACGACCGCGATGCGATCGCCACGGATGGCCAGGTCGCCATAGAACGACGGGCCACCGCTGCCGTCCACGATGCGCCCGTTCAGGATGAGCACGTCGTATGGCGGCGGCCCTTCCTGCGCGAACGCCACGGAGGCGCCGCTGATGACGAGGGCAAACAGGAACGCGAGGCGTCGGCAGCCGAGGAGAGACACGGGCGGGTCGGGTGAGGAAAGCGTGAAAGCTATCCGCCCTACCCATGCTCTTGGGAGTCTCCCGCGCGGAACAGCAGCGCTTCGGCGATCGCGCCCGTACCGATGCGCTCCTCTCCGTCGAGGTCGGCCACCGTGCGCGCGACCCGCAGCGTGCGGTGATACGCGCGCGCCGAGAGCCGCAGGCGATCGGCCGCGTCCCCGAGCAGGGACTTCGCTTCCGAGGTGAGCAAGCCGTGCTGTTGGAGCCAGCGCCCCGGCGCCTCGCCGTTGAGACGCACACCTGGCAGCACGGCATAGCGTGCGGATTGCCGGGCCCGCGCCGCCGCGACACGCACCGCCACGCTCGCACTCGTCTCCTCGCGCGCCATGTCGCCCAGCGCCGCGAGCTTCACCGCACCGATGCGTACGTGCAGGTCGATGCGATCAGCCAGCGGGCCACTGAGCCGTGCACGGTATCGCTGGATCTCCGCCGCCGAGCATCGGCAGCGATTGCTGGGTTCGCCGTCTTGCCCGCAGGGGCAGGGATTCGCCGCGCCCACCAAGAGGAATCGCGCCGGAAAGGCCACCGACTGCGCCGCGCGCACGATGGTCACGCGTGCGTCCTCCAGCGGCTGACGCATGGCGTCGAGCACGTAGCGCGGCAACTCGAGCAGCTCGTCGAGGAAGAGCACACCGCGATGCGCGAGCGAGACTTCGCCGGGTCGCGGGCCCGGGCCGCCACCGATCAAGCCCGGCAGCGAGATCGTGTGATGCGGGGCGCGAAACGGCGGCGTGCGCGTCGGCGCACGATCCGTCGGCAGGATGCCGCCCACGCTGTGCACCGCCACTACTTCGAGCAGCGCGTCGTCGTCGAGCGGGGGCAGGATGCTCGGCAGCCGCCGCGCCAGCATGGTCTTCCCTGCACCCGGCGGTCCCACCAGCAACAGGTTGTGCCCGCCCGCTGCTGCAAGCTCCAGCGCACGCTTGGCCACGGGCTGTCCGACGACTTCGCTCAGGCAGGCGTCAGCCGCGGTCACCGGACTCGCAGCAGGCGCGGGTGGCGCCGGCAGGCTGCCAGCGCGCAGATGCAGCACGAGCTCCGCGAGCGACGCACAGGGCGCGAGTCGCACATCGCGCAGCAGCGCGGCTTCGGCGGCGTTCGCGGCCGGCAACACGAGGGCCCGAGCGCCGCAGGCGCGTGCCGCGCGGGCCAGTGGCAGCGCGCCGCGGATCGGACGGATCGCGCCGTCGAGGCCGAGTTCGCCGACGCAGAGCAAACCAGCCACGGCATCGGCGGAGAGCTGCCCGCTCGCGACGAGCGCGCCGAGTGCGACGGGGAGATCGAAGGCGGTGCCGTCCTTTCGCACGTCGGCCGGGGAGAGGTTCACGGTCCAGCGCCGCGGCGGCAGCTGCAGGCCCGCGTTGGCGAGAGCGGCCCCCACGCGCTCGCGCGCCTCTTTCACGCTGCCACTGGGCAACCCGACCATCGTCCAACCGGGCAGGCCGGGCGCGGCGTCGACTTCGACGGTTACAGCAAAGGCATCGACACCCAAGACTGCGGCGGATTGGATGGAGGCGAGCATGGCGCGAACATGCGTGCCGTCCATCGCCGTCCCCCATCGCCGCATTGCCATCGTCGGCGTAGTTTTCGGACATGCGCTGGCTCTCACTTTGTCTTCTGCTGTGTGCCTTCGAAGCAGCCGACGCCCAGGCGCTCGCCGCCGGCACCTTCGTCGCCGAACGCATCGACCGCGATCCGCTGCCGCAGACCGATCGCGTCGTCGACGAGGACGGCACCACGTACCTCATCGTCTTCGACCGCATGGTGCTGTCGCTCCGCGATGACGGCCGCTTCCGCGCCTCCGTGCGCTACCGTCGCACGCTCTACGCCAACGACCCGCGTGGTCGTGACCGCCGCGTACCGCTGCAGACCATGGCCGTCACCGGTCGCTACGAGATCGTCGGTGCCGAAGTGCGCTTCACGCCGGACCCCAGCGAAGAGACGCGTGGCCTGCGCATGCTCTCCGGCAGCGTGGTCAACGGTCGCGAGATCACCGTGCCCTTCCAGTATCGCAACGGCACCCGCGAGCGCGACCGCCGCCTCGTGATGCGCCGCAACGACAACATCCTGTAAGCCGCCATGCCTCACGTCGACTCTCGCGCTTCGCGCAGCGATGCGCCGCGCCGCCTCACCCTCATCGCGCTCGCCCTGCTCACGGCCGCCTGCGTACCGCAGGTCAACAGCGTCGCCCCCGAGCCCAGCGTGCCGCCGTTCACGGCGGGCGTGATCCCCGACTCCTTCGTCGCACGCCTCGCGACCACCAAGGGTGACGTGGACGTCATCATCCGCCGCGACTGGGCCCCGAACGGCGCCGCGCAGTTCTACGAAGCCGTCGCCACGGGCTACTACGACGGCGCGCGCTTCTTCCGCACGATCCGCGGCTTTGTCTCGCAGTTCGGCATCGCGGCGGACACGGCGCTCACCGCGCGCTGGCGCACGCGCACGATTCCCGACGACGCGGTGACGCAGTCGAACCGGCGCGGCACGCTGGTCTTTGCCAGCGGCGGCCCCAACACGCGCACGACCCAGATGTTCATCAACCTGCGCGACAACCCGCGGCTCGACGGACTCGGCTTCCCACCCATCGGCGAAGTGATCCGTGGGCTCGACGCCGTGGACTCGCTCTACACGGGCTACGGCGACGGCGCCGGGGCGCCCAGCCAGGACCGCATCACGCGCGAAGGCGAAGCCTACCTCGCCGCGAACTTCCCGCTGCTCGACCGGATTGAACGGGCAACAGTCGTGCGGGTCTGGTTCCCGCCGACCAACCCCGCCCCATGACCGATCTCGCCTTCACACACCGCTGGGAGCCCCGCGAGGGCAGCGCCCGCACCTTGTTGCTGCTTCACGGCACCGGCGGCGACGAAAACGACCTCATCCCGCTCGGCGACCTCATCGACCGCGAGGCCAACCTGCTCTCGCCCCGCGGCCAAGTGCTCGAGCACGGGATGCCGCGTTTCTTCCGCCGCTTGGCGGAAGGCGTCTTCGACATCCCCGATCTCAGGGCGCGCACCCAACAGCTCGGCGATTTCATCACCGCGGCCAGCGCGCAGTACGGATTCTCCACGGACGGTGTCAGCGCGGTGGGCTTTAGCAACGGCGCGAACATCGCGGCCGCGCTGCTCTTGCTTCGCCCTGGCCTCGTGAAGGAAGCGATCCTCTACCGCGCCATGGTGCCGCTCGAGGTCACGCCGCTGCCCGACCTGCGCGGCACGCGCGTGTTCATCGCCGCGGGCCAGCAGGACCCGATCATCCCGCCGAGCAACAGCGAGCGCCTCGCCGCGATGCTGCGCGAGGCTGGCGCGGAGGTCGAACTGCGCTGGGCACCTGTCGGCCATCAGCTCACGCGCGAAGACGTCGACGCCTCGCGGGCGTGGCGCACGGGCGGGCGCTCGGCATAGCGCCGAGCGCCCCGACGGCTACTTCTTCTTTGCGGGCTTCGAGCCGGACTTCTTGCCCGCCTTCCGGGGCGGCTTCGTGGCCGACGGCTTCGACAGCTTCTTCGACGGCTTCTTCGAAGCCTTCTTCACGAGCTTCTTGGCGGGATTCTTCGCCGCCTGCTTCGCCGCCGCGCGCTTCCGCGCGGCGCGCTGCGCGGCCTCTTTGCGCTTCCGCGCCTTGAACACGCTCACCGGCTCCATGATCGAGCCGCGGCACTTCGACGTCCCGCAGAGGCACTTGTAGCGGCGCTCGTCCTCTTCGGTCTCGTCGCCGCTGCGCTCGTAGCCGTAGTCGTAGTGCAGCTCCTCACCCACGGCGATGTCGCGAATGGCCGAGATGAACACACGGCCCTTCTCGATCTCGGCCTCGCAGTTCGGATCGCAGGAATGGTTGATGAAGCGCGACTCGTTCCCGTCATTGGTCGCGTCGATCACCAAGCGCGACGTGATCGTGAAGAGGAACGTGTGGTGCTCGTCCATCGACTCGTCGTCGTAGCGCTCGTCGGCTTCGGCGTGCGTGATGATCTCGCCGACGTACTCGATGAGCTTCTCGCCCGACTTGATGGGACGGATGGCGAACGCGCCCTTGCCGGCGATGCCGGAGTCGCGGACTTCGAAAGCTAGTGCTGGCTGCTGTGGCATCCGAGCAAACTAATCACGCACGCAACGGTCCCTGCCCGCCCTCAGCGGACCAACGGCGCCGCGAGCTCGAGCCCCACGAAGAAGTTGCGCCCTGGGGCGCTCTCGAGCACGCGGCCGAAGGCACCATTCAGGGTCACCGCGCTCACGTAGCGATCGTCGAACAGGTTCTGCACGCTCACGAACGGCTCGGCGCGCCAGCCACGCAGCGTCGCCGTGTGCGCCACGCGCAGGTTCAGCTGCCCGCGGCCCCAGCCCTGCACCGGCACGAGATTGCGATCGTCACCGAACATCGCGCCCTGCGTGCTGTGGTCCACGTCGACCGTCGTGGCACCCCAGCGCGCCCGCGCGCCGAGGCGCAGCGCGCGCTCCGGCACGCCGGCAAGGCGATTCCCATCGAGCGTATCGGCCGTCGTGCTGGTCAGCGGCAGCACGTAGCGGTCGAAGCGATAGTCGGCCAGCGTGTAGGCTGCCTGCAGGTCGAGCCATTCACTCGCGCGGACGGCGACGCCGAGTTCGGCACCGCGGCTGCGCGTGCGCCCGGCGTTGCGGAAGAACGCGCGGCCCGCCGTCTCGAGGTACTGCACGATCGCGTCGCGGGCGTCCACCTGGAACAGCGCCACCTCATAGCGCAGGCGCGATCCCCAGCGGCCACGCGATCCAATCTCGATGGTCCGCAGTCGCTGCGGCCCCAGCTCGGGATTGAATCCCCCCTGCCCGTCCGGCCGCACCTGCAGCTCCGTCGTCGTCGGCGTCTCGAACGCGGTCGCGATGTTCGCGTACGGCGCCATCCATGCGCGGAGCCGCCAGACCGCACCGAGGTGCCCGGTGGTCGCCGTGAGCAGCCGACTGCCCGTGTTATCCGCCCCGTCGCTCAAGAAGTTGTCGTCCACCGAGAACTGCAGGCGGTCCCAGCGCGCACCGCTGCTCACGGTCAGGCGCGGCGACAGCTCCCACTGCAGCTGCGCAAACGGACCCACGCTCACCACGACTTCGTTTTGATCGAGCAGCAACGTGTCCGTCGGGGTCGTCGGACGTCCACCCGTCGCCGCTTGGTTGCGTCGTACGTCGAAGCTGCGCTGCAGGTCAAAGCCCGTCGTCAACCGCAGGTCCGCGCCGAGGGCGCGCTGCACGTCGACACGCGCGCCCGTCACGCGACGGTCCAGCGTGCTGAACGTGCCACGCGGCGAGGTCGCCGCCGTCGGCGCACCCGGCGGCGGCACCGCCAGCGCGTTGTCGACGAAGCGGCGCTGCCCGTACACCGCCGCACTCCACTCGCCGCGTGCCATCGTGCCTCGCAGACGCGCCGAGAGATAGCGCTGCGACACCTCGCGGCTCGCACCACGATTCACGTTCGCCAAGGCCGCGCTATCGGGGTTCGCGTCGTACTCGGCCTGCGTCTGCGCACCCGGATTCAGGGCCTTCGGCACCTCGGCCGTGCCCGCCCGCAGCTGCAAGGTCATGTTCGCGCCGATCGCACGATCCAGCGCCGCCAGCAGCTGCGAGGTCTCGGCCGCACTGTACTGCCGGAACCCATCCGTCTTCGTGCGCGACACACTGACCATGCCCAGCGTGCGCTCCCCGCGACCGGCCACGCGGACCTGCGACTTCTCGAGACCGAACGAACCGCTGGTGTGCCGCAGCGTGACACCCAACGGCGTCGGAGAACTCAGGTCCGTCGTGAAGGCGATCACGCCACCGGAGCCGTTGCCGTACAGAGAAGACGCCGACCCGCGCAACACTTCGACGCTTCCCACGGCCGCGAGATCCACGTTCGTGAGCTGACTCTGTCCGTCCGGCAGCGACTGCGGGATGCCGTCGAGCAGCACCTTCACGCCCCGCAAGCCGAAGTTCGCGCGGCTGCCGGCGCCGCGAATCGACACTCGTTGATCCAGCGCGTAGTTGTAACGGTTCGCCACGACCACGCCGGGAATGTTCGCCAGCGCCTCGTCGATGCCGACGGTCGCCTGGCCGCGGCGAATCTGCTCCGTCCGCTGCGTCCCCACGGCCCACGGGACCCGGTCCAGGGCGGCATCGCCTCGGGTGACGGTCACGCGCTGCGCCGCGAGGCGCTGCGCCGAGTCGGACGGCAGGCTGTCCGGGCGAGGACGGTCCTGCGCAAGCAACGGCAATGCGAGCAGGCTGAGTGCGACGAGTGCAGGAGTACGCATTACAGAAGGATTAACGTCCCGAGGGCAAGGGCGCTGGCTGGTTGACGAACGGCGTCCCATCCAGCACAATGCGCAGACCCCTGCCCTCGTGCCCAGCATGCCGCAGCCGTCATCCGACATCACGAACGACGCGCTTGTCCGTGCATTGGATCGCTGGCGCCAGCTGGCGGCCGGCGCCGTGCTGGTCATCGCGCTCATCATCTCCGGCACCTTCGTCTTGGAGCGCTCCAGCTCGCGGCTGACCATGCGCACCGGCAATGCGCTATGGCTGGCGACCGCGGCCCAAGAGGCGATCTGGAGCGCGGAGGCGGCAGTCCGCGCCATCTATTTGAACCCCGGTGTCGACACCGTGCGTGCGCAGCGTCGCGCCGCAGAAGCGGATTCGGCGCGGGTCCTCCTGCAGGCGCTGCGCGACTCGGTCGTCGACCAGCCCGAGCAAGTCGCGCGCGTCGACAGCATCCTCGCCGGTCTCGACGATTGGGAGCGCAGCTTCGCTCGACCGGCACTCTCGGGCGAGACCATCACGCGCGCCCTGGCCTTCGAAGGCACGCTGGCCTTCGATCGTATGGCGCACCCGTTCGAGAATCTCGTAAGCGAGGCGCGTCGTCTCCGCGTCGAGCGGTTCCGCACGCAGGCCGTCGTCATGTGGGGGGCGTTCGTCGCCGCAGTCGCGGCGCTGACCGTGGCTTTCATCGCGGTGAAGCGCCTCACGGCCGGCCTGCGCCAGAAGGCGGCAGAGGCCGCCGAACGCCAACGCATCGTCGAGGAGCAGGCCACGGAGCTCGAGCATCAGACGCAGGTGCTCGAAGAGCAGGCGGGCCAGCTCGAAGAACAGACCGCCGCGCTCGAGGAGAAAGTCGCCGAGCGCGACTCGACGCTGACCCTGCTCGAGGAAACGTCGCGCTTCCTCGACTCGGCCATCGACGGTTCGCCGTACGGCATCGCCTTCTACGACCGGCGCCTGCGGTTCCAGCGCGTCAACAAGGCGCTGGCCGTGATCAATGGCGCCCCCGCCGAAGCGCACATCGGCAAGACCATCGAACAGATGATCCCGGCGCTCGCGCCGATCGTCCGGCCGATCCTCGAGCAGGTGCTCAGCTCAGGCAAGCCGGCGAGCAACATGACGATCGAAGGCAACACGCCGGCGCAGCCGAACGCCACGCGGCGTTGGGTCGTGACGTATTATCCGATTCCCGGTCCCCAGCAGTCGGTCGTCGGGGTCGGCTGCATCGTGCAAGACGTCACCGAGCAGTACCAGACGGAGCAGCAACTTCGCCAGGCGCAGAAACTCGAGGCCGTCGGTCGCCTCGCCGGCGGCATCGCGCACGACTTCAACAACGTGCTCACCGTCATCCAGAGCTACGCGGAAGTCCTGAGCTTCGAGCTCGAGGAGCGCGGCGAAGGACGGGAGGAAGTCGAGGCCATCCGTGCCGCGGCCGACCGCGCCGCTGGCCTCGCCCGACAGTTGCTCGCCTTCGCCCGACGCGACGTGATCATCCCGCGCGACGTGAACGTCCGCGAGGTGATCCTCGGTATGCAGCTGATCCTCCGCCGCCTCGTGCCCGCGACGGTGGAGCTGAGCCTCGAGCTCGATGAGTCGCCGCTCGTCGTGCGCATCGACGCCGGGCAGCTCGAGCAGGTCGTGATGAACCTGGCGATCAATGCCGTCGATGCGATGCCGAATGGCGGACGCCTCGAAGTCCGCACCGCGACCGGCCCCGTCGGCGACGATGGGCGCCCGACCATGACGCTGGTCGTCAAAGACAACGGCACGGGCATGACGGACGAAGTACGCGAACGCCTGTTCGAGCCCTTCTTCACCACCAAACCCGCGGGCCGTGGCACCGGCCTCGGCCTCGCGACCTCGTACGCCATCGTGCGCGAGGCGGGCGGCCGCATCGACGTCAGCTCGACGCCCGGCGCGGGCTCGGTCTTCACCGTCGTGCTGCCGCAGGCCGAGGCATCCAGCGGTCTGCAGAAGCGCCGCTCGACCCCCGTGCGCGGCATCGACGTGGCCGGCGGCAACGAGCGCATCCTGCTCGCCGAGGACGAACCGGCGATCCGCTCGGCCCTCTCGCGCATCCTGCGCGCCGCAGGCTACGACGTGCTCGAAGCCTCCAACGGCGGCGAAGCCCTGCGCCTCGCGGATAGCGATTCGCGCGACATCCATCTACTGCTCTCCGACGTGATGATGCCGGGCATCGGCGGCAAGGAACTCGTGCAACGGCTCGCCCACTCGCGCCCCGACACGCGCGTCGTGTTGATGTCCGGCTACACGGACGACGCCGCGCTGCGCGCCGACCTAGGGGCGGCCCGCTACGCCTTCTTGCAGAAGCCGTTCACCGCACGGGAAGTCCTGCTCGCGGTGCGCACCGCACTCGACGCGACCTGACGCCGCGTCTTCGCCGCGCCCACGCGCGGCGACCGCCGACTAGCGCGCCCGCGGCCGATCGCGGAACGCCGCGCCCAACTGCCGCAGCAAGCGCCCGAACGTCGAATTCGCGCGACGCTCCTCGCGCGTCACACGGCGAACGACATCGCGCCAGGCCGCGCGCATCGTCTCCGCATCCGGAAAACGCTTCGACGGATCGGGATTCAACGCCCGCTGCAACCAGTCGGCGAGGTCGTCGGGGAACTCCGAGAGATTCACCCGCCCCGCCAACTGCGCGGCCAGGATGGCGCGACCATCACCGCCTTCGAACGGCACCTTGCCGGTCAGCGCGAAGATCACGATGCCCGCCACCGCAAAGAGATCCGTCGCCACACCCTGTTCCTCGCCCAGCAGCTGCTCCGGCGCCGCGAAGTTCGGCGTCCCCGAGGCGCCCGCCGTCTCCGAGCCCAGCGCGTTCGCGATGCCGAAGTCCGCGATGCGCCAGCGGCGATAGCGATCGATCAGGATGTTCTCGGGCTTCAGGTCGCGGTGGATGATGCCCGCGTGATGCGCGACGGCCAGGCCATCGAGCACGGCATCCACCTGCGGCGCAATCTCGCTGAACGGCCGCGGCCC
>PNKF01000024.1 GCA_013822285.1 Gemmatimonas sp. | reverse complement strand
GTACGGCGGCTACATCCGCGGCGCGATCTACCACTCGCAGACGGGTGCCTCGCTGTTCACCCACTGCCCGGGCCTCCGCGTGGTCTGCCCGAGCAACGCGCTCGACGCCAACGGCCTGCTGCGCACGGCCATCCGCTCGGACGATCCGGTGATCTTCCTCGAGCACAAGCATCTGTATCGCCAGACGTACAACAAGGCCGCCTATCCGGGCCCGAACTTCATGATTCCCTTCGGCAAGGCGAAGATCGTGAAGGAAGGCTCGGACGTGACGGTGGTGACTTACGGCGCGACGGTGCAGCGCGCGCTGGTGGCGGCCAAGCAGGTCGAGGAAGAGAAGGGCATCAGCGTCGAGGTGATCGACCTGCGCACGCTGTCGCCGTGGGACAAGGAGACGGTGTACGCCTCGGTGAAGAAGACCTCGCGCGTGATCGTCGCCTATGAGGATTCGATCTCGTGGGGCGTGGGCGCGGAGATCGCCGCCCGCATCGCCGATGATTGCTTCGCCTGGCTGGATGCGCCGGTGAAGCGCGTGGCGTCGACGGATACCTTCGTCGGCTATGCGCCGAGCCTCGAGGATGCGATCCTGCCGCAGATCGCGGATTTCACGCGGGCGTACGAAGAGATCGTGGGATTCTAGGACCGCAGCTGTAAGCTCTAGGCTGTAAGCTGAAAGGGGCGCTCCGACGGGTTCGGGGCGCCTCTTTCGCTTCTCCCTGGTCGCCGACCCTGCGCGCCAACGCCATCGAACGCGGGGGCGTATCCTTGATGCGTTTCTCCCTCAACCTTCGGCATTCGCGCTTCCCTTTCGCTCTTCGCTCCTTGCCGCGCCCACTCTACCTCGCAATCGCGCTGACCCTCGGTGCCGGCACCCTGGGCGCCCAGGCTACGCCAGACTCCGCTGCGCGGCGCGACTCGATCGCGGCCCTACAGGCGCTGCAGGTGCGCGCGGCTTACACGCCGCGGGTGGTCGGCAGCGCGGCGTCGGCGACGATCATGCCCGACTCGCTGCCGCTGGCCGCGGCCGCGCCGTCGATGGGCGAGATGCTGCGGCGACTGCCGTTCCTCTATGTACGGCAGAACTCACGCGGCGAGCACGAACTGTCGATCCGCGGATCGGAGTCACGCCAAGCAGCGGTGCTCTTCGAGGGCGTGCCGCTCACCCTGACCTGGGATGCGCGCGCCGACGTGTCGGCCATTCCGCTGGCCGGCGTACAACAGCTGCACTACGTACGGGGGCTCTCGTCGCTGCTGTCAGGTCCCAACGCGATCGGTGGCGTCGTGTCCGCGACGCTCTGGACAGACCACGACAGCGAGCGTGCACCCGCGCGACTCGCGCGCGCAGAGCTCCAAGCCGATCAGTTCGGCGGTACGCGATCGTCGGCGACCTTCGGCGGCGCGTTGCGGCATTCGGCGACGAGCTCGCTGCAGTACCGCTTCGGGGCCGGCATGCGCGACCTGCCGGGCCTCGCGCGTCCGCATGGCGTCACCGAGCCGGGGCGCGACGACGCCCTGCGCCTCAACACGGACAACCGGGCCATCGACGCCTTTGCGGGCCTGCGCTTCGAACATGAGCAAGGGCGCTATCTCTCGGGCTTCGCCACCATCTCCGATGGCGAGCGTGGTGTCGCCCCCGAGCTCCACATCAGCACGCCGCGGCTGTGGCGCAATCCCGAGGTGCGCCGCGCGATCGCCGGTCTTTCGGCGGGCACCGGCGCCCTGCGCAATCGCCTTGGCCTCGGCGACGCCGAGGTCTCGCTGGGGCTCAACGATGGCCGTACGCTGATCAACAGCTACGCGGACCGTAGCTATGCGTCCGTGACGGGCACCGAGCTTGGCGAAGACCGCACGGCTACGCTGCGCGTCACCTTCGACCAACAGATTGGATCGCGACTCGTGGTGCGCGGTGCGTTCACCGAGTCGTGGGTGCGCTACCTCGAGACCATCAACGCGGCGCCGGCGCTGGAGTATCGGCAGCGCTTGTCGAGTGCCGCGACGGAACTCGACTTTCGGCCGTCGTCGTCACTGACGCTCTCGGCGGGCATCTCCCAGGATGCGGCCGTCACCGACGAGGCCGGCGGACGCCCGACCCTGGGACGCAAGGATGGCGTGGGCTGGCGCGCCGGCGGCACCTGGGTGCTCGCCGAGCAGGGTTTGCGCGTTCATGCGTCCGCGAGCCAGCGCAAGCGATTCCCTGCCCTGCGCGAGCTGTACTCGGGCGCCTTGAATCGCTTCGAGCCGAATCCCGCGCTGCGCCCGGAAACGGCGCACAGCGCCGAGCTCGGCGCCGGGCTCATTCGCGCGCGCTTCGACCTGCAGGCCGTGCTGTTCCGCCAACAGATCGACGACGCCGTCGTGCGCATCACGCGGCCGGACCGGAAGTTCGAGCGCATCAACCGCGATCGCTTCACCAGCACCGGCATCGAGCTGACCGCCGGCTCGATGCTCGGCCGCGCGGCGCTGCGGGGTGATCTCACCCTGCAGCGTGCGCGGATCGCCGATGCGACAGTCTTTGACCCGGACCTGCGCCGCCCGGAGGACGTACCGGACGTGTTTGGGTCGTTGCAGGCCGTGATGCCCATCGGCCGCGGCATCGAGACGCAGGCGCGTGTGCGGGCACTCGGGGCGACTCGCTGCACCAACCCCGACTCGAACCTGCTCGAGCGGCAGGATGGCGCACAGGCCGTCGATCTCGGCGTCGAGCGACGCTGGGGGAACGCCGCGCGCATGTTCGGGCGCATCACCGCGGCGCTGCAGCTCGAGAATGCCTTCGATGCGGCGATCTACGACAAGTGCGGACTGCCGCAGGCCGGGCGGACGCTGCGACTGAGCCTGCGCTTCGGTTAGGCCCGCGGTCCGACGCCGGCACCGTCGCGCGCGTCCACGCGCGACTGGACGCATGACAGGATTCCCCTGACGCGGAAGCCGTAGAATCTCCGCTCTACGGGGGCGGTTTCAGACACGAGGTTGAAAGAGGCGTCGCTGCACTGCGCCCCCCCCCCTCGTCCACTCCCCCGATGACCACCCCGAAGACTTTCGGCCAGCAGTTGGGCCGCCGCTCCTGGGCCGAGCCCTGGAAGATCAAGATGGTCGAGCCGTTGACGATGACGGAACGCCCACAGCGCGAGGCCGCCCTCACGGCAGCCGGCTACAACACCTTCCTGCTGCGCTCGCGCGACGTCTACATCGACCTCCTGACGGACTCCGGCACCAGCGCGATGAGCGATCGCCAGTGGGCCGGCATGATGCTCGGCGACGAAGCCTACGCCGGCTCCGAGAACTACTACCATCTCGAAGCAGCCGTGCAGCAGTACTATGGCTACAAGTACCTGGTGCCGACGCATCAAGGTCGCGGTGCGGAGCACCTCATCTCCAGAAGCGCGATCAAACCCGGACAGTATGTGCCGGGCAACATGTATTTCACGACGACGCGTCTGCACCAAGAGATGGCGGGCGGCATCTTCGTGGACGTGATCGGCGACGTCGCGCACGACCCGCAGGATCGCTCGCCGTTCAAGGGTGACATCGACATTTCGAAGCTCGACGCACTCGTCGCAAAGGAAGGCGCCGCGAAGATCGCGTATATCTCGCTGGCGGCGACGGTGAACATGGCCGGCGGTCAGCCTGTCTCGATGGCCAACGTGAAGGCGCTACGCGCGTGGTGCGACACGCACGGCGTGAAGCTCTACCTCGACGCGACACGCGCTGTGGAGAACGCCTATTTCATCCAGGAGCGCGAGGAGGGCTATGCCGATTGGGGCGTCGCCGACATCTTACGCGACTTCTGCGGATACACCGACGGCGCGTGGATGAGCGCGAAAAAGGACTCGCTCGTGAACATCGGTGGCTGGGTGGCCGTGAACGAGTGGGAGCTGTTCGAAGAAATGCGCAACCTGGTCGTGGTATTCGAGGGATTGCACACCTACGGCGGGCTCGCCGGCCGCGACATGGAAGCGATGGCCATCGGCATCAAGGAATCCGTGCAGGATGCCTACATCCGCGCGCGCATCGGCCAAGTGCGTTACCTCGGCATGCTCCTCGAGGAGTGGGGCATCCCGATGATGGAGCCCGTGGGCGGGCACGCGATCTTCCTGGACGCGCGACGCTTCTATCCGCAGCTGACGCAGGACGACTTCCCGGCGCAGACCTTGGCGGCGGAGTTGTATCTGGACTCAGGCATCCGCGCGATGGAACGCGGCATCGTGAGCGCGGGTCGGGATCCCAAGACGGGTGACCATCACCGGCCGAAGCTCGAGCTGACGCGCCTGACCATCCCGCGCCGCGTGTACACGCAGGCGCACATGGATGTCGTCGCGGAAAGTGTGAAGGCCGTGTTCGACGCGCGAGAACGCGTGCGGGGCCTCACGATGACCTACGAACCGAAATACCTGCGCTTCTTCCAGGCCCGGTTCGAGCCGAAGGCCTAGCGCCCCTGGCTTAGCGCCGCTCGACCGCGTCGCGCACGTCGAGCAGGATTTCGAAGTACAGCTGCTCGCGGCGATACGCGAAGTCCAGCGACGCCATCTGCGCTTCGTCGCCCGATTCCTTCGCGCGGCGGAAGGCCTCGGTGTACATCTCCTCGAGGTTGGCGAGGATGCGGTCGCGGGAGCGGGACATCTTGATCTCCTTCAGGGCGCTGAACGTGAGCCGAGGCGGCACGAAGGGTGCCGGTTCGGGCACGGCCTTCTTGGGCGCTTCGAGCATGTATTTGGAGGCGGCGTCGAGGAACTTCCGCCGCGCGTCGGGGCTGTTGGCCATCGCCGTGGAACCTAGCGACCCGCGAACTGGCACGGCAGTTGCTTGATTAATTTACGTGTGTCCCGGGACTGTCTGCCGCCGTGGCAGGCTGCCCGTAACCCCTTGTAGGAGTATGAGATGAACAACGTGAAGGTCTTCGCACTAATGGCAGCCATGACCGCGCTCTTGGGCGCCGTCGGCGGTGCCGTGGGAGGCCAGAGCGGGTTGGTGATGGCGCTGCTGTTCGCCGGCGTCATGAACGTCTTCATGTACTGGAACAGCTCGAAGATGGTGCTCAAGATGTACCGAGCGCAGATCGTGGATCGCGCTCAGGCCCCCGAGCTCTACGAAATGACGGACCGGCTCCGCCAGCGCGCGGGCCTGCCGATGCCGACGCTGGCGATCGCCCCGCACGATCAGCCGAATGCGTTCGCCACCGGCCGCAACGAGGAGAACGCGGTCGTCTGCGTGACGGAAGGGTTGCTCAAGCTCATCAACCGTGACGAGCTCGAGGGCGTGATCGCGCACGAACTCGCACATATCAAGAACCGCGACATGCTCCTGCAGACCATCACGTCCACGATGGCCGGCGCGATCTCGTCGCTCGGCCAGATGGCGCTGTGGTTCGGCGGGCGTGACGAAGAGGGCAACTCCAACCTCGTCGCGTCGCTGGCGATGTTCATCTTGGCGCCGCTGACGGCCGCGCTGATCCAGTCGGCGATCTCGCGGCAGCGTGAGTTCAAGGCGGATGCGGTCGGCGCCGAGATCTGCGGCAAGCCGCTGGCGTTGGCGAGCTCGCTGCAGAAGCTCGATGCCTACGCGAAGCGCATTCCGATGGACGTGGCGCCGGCCGCGGCGTCGATGGCCATGGTGAACCCGCTGTCGTCGCTGGGCGGTGGCATGATGTCGCTGTTCTCGACGCATCCGGCCACGGAGTTGCGCGTCGCGAAGTTGCAGGCGATGGCCTAAGCCGCAGGTGTTGGCGGGACCGCGAGGGCATCGGCATCTTCTGCCGATGCCCTCGCTCGGTTCAAAGCTGCTCGGCGCCTTCCTGCTGATCGTGGGTGCGACCTATCTCATCGTCGTCACGCCGCACGACATCAAGAGTTCAGCGGACTACGGGCGTCGCACGACGCCCGTCGAGGCGCTGGTGATCCGCAGCGAATGGGCAGACACCAGCAACGGAGGCTGCCGCTACTGGTTTCGCTACGAATACGAGTTTGAGGGGCGCAAGGACACCGGCCGGCGCATCACGCGCCCGGACATCCAGAATAGCTGCGAGCAGATTCGCCGAACGCTGAAGACGTACCCGGTGGGTGCGCGCATTCAGGCGTACCACCTGCGTGGCGATACCGCCGTCCAGGCCTTCCTGGTCAACCGGCGTGAGCTGCAACACCCGCTCTCTCTGGCCATCCCGCTGACGATGATTGCCACGGCCTTCGGCGCGGGGCTGTTGTTGCCGGGCTACCTGGAGCCGAAGGCTAGCGCTCGACGCGCGGGTCGCTGGCACGTCATTCGCAGCCGTGGCTCGATTGGACTGCACGCGCAGACCTGGACGCTGGGCATCAGTGCGTTCTGGATCGGGTGGATCACCAGCATCGCGCTCGATGCCGCGCACTGGGGATTCGACAGCGCCGTATTCTTCGATTCGCTCGGGCTGCTCACGCTCGCAGTCGGCGTGACCGTCACGGCGTTCACGTACTTCCGGCTGCACAAGTTCGTCGATGACCCCGTGGTCGCCGTCGACCGTTGGCCACTGCAACGCGGCCAGCCCTTCGTCGTCCGGGTCTCGATCCCCATGCGACGGCGCGTCGCGCTGGAATACGCGAGTGTGGGCATCGCCTGCCGCGCCGGACCGTCAAAACACCGTCCGCAACCTGATGAAAGCACCGTCTTCCACATGCCGCTCGGGTCCCAAGATGCGCCAACCGTCGCTGACGCGATGCATCGCTTCGAAGTGAAGATGACCGTCCCGGCACTCAGTGACGTGACAATCTCGAAGCGGCCGTTGTACGCCTGGTTCGTCGTGGTGCACATCGACCCGGACGGAGCGCCGGGGCAGGATCTCGACTACCCCGTGGAGGTCGTCTAAGCGACCGGGCGCGCTCAGCGGATGCCGCAGGCGGCGAGCAGCCGCGCGAGCGCCGAATCATCGTCGGCGAAGGGCAGCAACGAGGCGACGACCGCGTCTTCGGTCTCGCCCTCGACGGCCATAAGGGCGGGCGGAATGCCGCCCTCCGCCTCGCGCGGAGTCCCGGCGCGACGATCGACCTCGATCACGGCGGCGACGGCACCAGGCGTCGCCGCCGGCACTCGGCGAATGCGCACCACCGGACCTTGCTGCATCCGGCGTTCGTAGAGGACTGAGGTGAGGTCTTGGCTCATCGTGGCGAAATGTCGCGCCGATTCGGCCCGGCGTCTACCACGAGGCGGAGAATGCCCTGGACCGACGCGGTCAGCTCGACGACTCCAGACGATGGAACACGGCCTCGCGGACCTCTCGCCCGCCCTTCAGATGTTCGACGACGATGCGTTCCAGCAGCTCGGGCGTGACGTCGGCGTACCAGGTGCCCTCGGGATACACGACGACGATCGGCCCTCCGGTGCAGACCCCGAGACAGGGCGCCTCGCTGCGCTTCACGCGGCTGGGGCCGAAGAGCAGGCCCTCGCGCTCGAGCAAACGCGCCAGCAGCGAGTAGATGGCGCGCCCACCGCGGTCACGCGAGCAGTAGCCGCCGACGCACACGAGCACGTGGCGCGTGTACGGCTCCATCAGACCCTGTAGTGGATGCCGCTCGGACATCAGGTACCCGGCAGCTTGTTGTCGCCCGGCGGCGCGACGTAGCGATACTCCTCGACGACAGCACCGCCCACCAGGTGCTCCGCGAAGATGCGCTGCGCCTTCTCGACGGTGACGCCGTGGTACCAGGTGTTCTCGGGATACACGACCACCATGGGCCCATGGCCGCACTGCGCGAAGCAGCCGGCGTGGTTCACGCGCACCTGCTGCGCGATGCCGGCATCGCGACAGGCGTGCTTGAGGGCCTCGAAGGTGAGCTGGGAATCGGCAGCCTTGCAGGTCTTGCCGGAGGTGCAGACGAAGACGTGTTTCTGGTATTGGGACATGTTGTGTACCTTAACGCATGGCCACCCCCGAAGAGTTCTTCGCCATCGAGATGCGGGTTGGGACGGTGCTCAAGGCCGAGCCGTTTCCAGAGGCGCGAAAACCGTCGATCAAGCTCGAAATCGACTTCGGCTCCTCGATCGGCGTGAAGCGCTCGTCCGCGCAGCTGACCAAGCGCTACACCCCGGACGCGCTGGTCGGCCGGCAGGTCGTGGCGGCGGTCAACCTTGGCGAGCGGCGCATCGCTGGCTTCAAGAGCGAGGTGCTGGTGCTCGGCGCGATGCCGGATGAGACGGACGTCGTACTGCTACAGGTCAACTTTCCCGTCGAGAACGGCACCCGCATCGGGTGACGCCCGACGCGTGCCGGGGCAGAATCCCGACTGCCGACCCGCCTGCCCATCCCTTGATTCCCGGAGTCACCATGGCGATTCGACGTTCCCTCCTCTGCGGCATCGCGGCCTGGTTGGTCGCGCTGCCCACCCAGGCCCAGCAACCGCAGGAGTTGCTGGCGATCACGCGCGCGAATGTCGTCGATGGCGTCAGCGACACGCGCCTGCGCAACGCGACGATCGTCATTCGCGCCGGGAAGATCGAGAGCATCCGTGAGAACGGGCCAGTGCCGCAGGGCGCGCGGGTGTTGGATGCCGCCAACCGCTGGGTGGCTCCCGGCCTCATCGATGCCCACACGCATATCCGCACGGTGGCCGATGCGCGGCGCGCCCTGCACAGCGGCGTGACCACCGTGCGCTCGGCGTCGGTACCGAACTTCCAGGACGTCGCGCTGCGCGACATCGCGAAGTCGGGATGGATGATCCTGCCGGACATGATCGCGACGGGGGTCTTCGTGTCGCCGGACCTTGGCGAGACGATCACGGCCGACGCACGCCTCGCGCCGCTGGCCGGTGGGGTGCGCACGCCGGAGCAGCTCCGGCTCCTGGTGCAGGTGAACGCCGCGCGCGGGGTGAACTGGATCAAGACCCGCGGCACCGAACGTGCGGGCCTGCCGGACACCGACCCCCGGCAGCAGACCTACACCGAAGCGCAGTTGCGGGTCGTGGTCGAGGAAGCCGCCAAGGCCAACATCCCGGTGATGGCCCACGCGCATGGGGACGAGGGTGCGTATGCCGCAGTGCGCGCCGGCGTGAAGAGCATCGAGCATGGGACGTACATCTCCGATTCGACGCTGCGCCTGATGAAGGAGCGGAACGTCTGGCTGGTGCCGACGCTCTCGACGATCGTCGACCTCACGACGCCGGGCGGCGACTACAATGACCCCGTGCTCGAACTGCGCGGTCAGCACATGCAGCCACGCATCGAGGATGTCATTCGCCGCGCGCACGCGATGGGCGTGCGGATCGCCGCCGGGGCGGACACGGACTATGCGCGCGAGAGCACGACGCGCATCAGCCATGAAGTGATGCGCTTCACCGCGCTCGGCCTTACACCAGTGCAGGCACTGGCGACGGCCACCAGCGGGGCCGCCGAGCTGCTGGGCGTCGGGAATGCAACGGGGCAGCTGCGGGTTGGTTATGAAGCGGATCTGATCGTACTCGAGCATGATCCGCTCACCAATCCGGGGACGCTGCGCGATCCCCTTTTGGTGATCACCAACGGGCGCGTGGCGCTCGACCGGCTCCGCATGGGGCTGGGCAATTGAATCGGAGCCAGGACCATGGCTGAAGGCACGCAGGGCAAGCCGCCCTCCAAGACCGTCGTCACCTGGGCGGGCGATCAGCAGTTCGACGGTGGCCGCGCATCGGGCGGTCCGACCATTCACCTCGACGGCCGCGGTGCGACGGGGCCAAGCCCCGTGGATGCGCTGGGAATCGCGATCGCCGGTTGCACGGGCGTGGATATCGTCGACATCCTCGCCAAGCGTCGTACGCCAGTCGAATCGCTGCGCATGGAAGTGAACGCCGAGCGGGCGAACGCCGTGCCGGCGCGCATCGTGGCGGTGGACATCACGTACCACCTGAAGGGCAAGGACATCGAGCGCGTGCACGCGGAACGGGCGATCGAGCTCGCCGTGACCAAGTACTGCTCGGTGGGCAGTTCGATCGATCCGGCGACGCCAATCCGCTGGACGCTTCAGCTCGAGAGCTGAGCGGCCCCGTGTAGCTACCATCACGGCGGCGTGAACGCCTCCACGGTTCCAAGCGCCGTGTTCACGCCGTTGTAGCCACCGATGACGTA
Source organism: Gemmatimonas sp. (assembly GCA_013822285.1). Classification (GTDB taxonomy): domain Bacteria; phylum Gemmatimonadota; class Gemmatimonadetes; order Gemmatimonadales; family Gemmatimonadaceae; genus Pseudogemmatithrix. The sequence continues at coordinate 8,162 of PNKF01000024.1, read as the reverse complement.
CAGCTTCCCGTTGACCACGGCTCCCCGCGCCATGGCGCGCGTCGTGGGCATCGGTGCCAGCGTGCGCCACGTGTTGGTCGCGGGATTGTACTCCTCGACGACCCCGAGCGGCGCGCCGTTGTGGCCGCCGATCGCATAGAGCTTGCCGTTGTGGGCGAGGAGTACAAGGTCCGCGCGCGCGGTAGGCATCGTCGCTCGCGCGGTCCAGACGTTCGTGGCCGGGTCGTACACCTCGACGGTGTTCGCGAACGCGCCGCCGAGTAGCTGCCCGCCGACGACGTAGAACTTCCCGTCGAGGGCGGCACCGCCAGGCGCCGTACGCGCTGTGGGCATCGAGGCGCGAGAGGTCCACGAGCCGCTTGCGGCCGCGGCCGGATCGAAGGACTCGTGCGTCGCAACCGTCGACGACGCGTTGCGCCCACCGGCCACGTACAGCACGTTGCCGATCACCGCTGCCGCGGGGTCGGCGCGGGGCCCGACCGCGAAGCCCGCCAGCGAGGTCCAGAGTTGCATCGCGGGATCGTAGGCGCGCACTTGGCTCGAGACGACACAGCAGTCTGTGCCACCGGCGGCATACAGCTTTCCGGCGATGACGCCCGCCCCGGCCCCCGTTTGGATGAATCCGCTGCCAGTCCGTGTCGTCCACGTGTTCGACGCGGCGTCGTAGACTTCGACGTTCGAGAGATGGCCGCCGACGCGGAACCCGCCCACCGCGAAGATTGTCCCCGACACGGCACCCACGCTGAACGCCCATCGCGGGTTTGGCATCGACGCCCGCGTCTCCCAGAAGCCGTTGGTCGACACCGCCACGATTGTTGCGTCGGCGCTCACCCCTTCGCTGGTCGCGCGTACGATGGTTGTGCCGGTGCTCACTGCCGTCACGAGACCAGCTGCGTTCACCCTCGCGACCGTCGTGTCCAAGGACTGCCAGGTGACCCCGCGGCCTGTGAGCTCCGCACCCCCGGACGCGAAGGTGCGCGCCGTCAGCTGCAGTGTCTCTCCGACCTGCAGGGTATCCAACGTCGGCGTGACCGTGACCGTCGCGACGGGTGTGGCGGAGACGCTTACCGCCATGCTACCACTCACGCCTTCGGCGCTGGCGCTGATGGTCGCGGTCCCTGCTGCCACGCCGGTGACGACCCCGGCCGACGAAACGGAGGCTACCGCCAAATCACTGGTCGCCCAAACAAAGCTGCGGCCCGACAGGGCCTGCCCGCTCGCGGAGTGGGCCGTCGCCGTCAGGTTTATTGATTGGCCGGCGACAACCGACGACCCCGGGCCGCTCACGCTGATGCTCGAGATCGGCGCGAGGGTGATGGTGAGGTTCAGTTGGCCGACGATAGCCTCAACGACTGCCGTGATTGTCACCGTACCCGCGGCGACTCCTGTCACGGTGCCTTGGTCGGTGACCGACGCCACCGAGGGATTGCTCGAGGTCCAGGTCACGGTACGGCCGGTCAACAGCTGATTCGAAGCGGACCTGGCCGTCGCGGTGAGCGTCATCGAATGGTCGACAAACAGCGTAGATGCCGGCGCGGTCACCGCGACATTCGCGACCACGGGCTCACGCGCCGTCAGCACGCGCGATGCGATCTTCCCACCGGCCGATGCGGTGACCGTCGCGCTCCCGGGCGACAGCGCGGTGACAAGTCCCATGGGGTCCACACTAAGGGGACCCGCCGGCGAAACGCTCCACGTGACGGGCCGATCCGTCAGTTCTACGCTGAAGGCCGAGAGTGCACGGGCCGTGAGCTGGCGCGTCGCGCCGACCTCAAGGACGGTGTCGGCGACGATAATCTCGACTCGATCCACCGGCTCGGGGGGCACCACGGGCTCGGTGGCGCAGGCAGCAATCACGGCTGCCACGCCGACCAATAGCCCTTTGCCGCTCACCGATTGCCGTCCCCAAGTCGGAGTCGTTCGCATAGTTAACGTGCCGTAGAAGTTGACCTGCCACACGCGCTGTGAGCGGCACTATGTAGTCCGGAGCCGTTGCCGCCCCGTCCGATTCGGCGTTTCTTAAGCGTTACAGGGAGGCTCGCGCATGCTTCGGCTTCGGGTCTTGGGAGGAATGGAGGCCAGTGCGGCTGATGGGTCGCCGCTCGAAGACCTCAGCCGTCACACCAAGCGCTTGGCTATGGTGGTGTACCTCGCCTGCGCACGTCCGCGCGGCTTTCACCGGCGCGACAAGCTGGCGGCCCTCTTTTGGCCCGAGCTCCCGGACGAGCGGGCGCGCGCCGCGCTGCGCACGACGTTGTCGCGGCTCCGCGACGACTTGGGTGCCGAACTTATCGCCACGCGCGGCGCCGATGAAGTCGCGCTCGACATGTCCGGGCTCCGCTGCGACGCGCATCGCGTCGAGGAGGCCTTGGTCGCCGGCGACGCACTGGGCGCCGCTGATGCGCTCGTCGGCCCGTTCCTCGACGGTGTGCACGTCGAAGGTGTCGCGGAAGCATTCGAGACCTGGGTCGACGAGGAGCGGACCCGCCTCCAGCGCGAGGTCGTGCAGGCGCTGGTGCGTTCGGCACAGCTCGAGCGGGACGCGGGACGGCTCGACGCGGCCATCGCGCGCGCCGAACGGGCGTCTGCGCTCGCGCCGCTCGACGAGGCGGTCGCCCGCCTTGCCATCCAACTCCATATCGCCGACGGCGATCGCGGGTCTGCGTCCCGGAGCTACGACCGCCTGCGGGATCGCCTCGCACGCGAGTTCGGGATTGCGCCGTCCGCAGAGACCGCCGCTGTCGTCGAAGCCCTCGAGCGGTCGGGCCCCCGCGGGGCCAACACGGCGGCGCCGCCGTCTGAGCGCGCGGTACGCGGCGCCACACGCACTCGCGTCGCACCTGAGGGACGGGACACCGAATCGCCGCGTGGCAATCGTGCCGTCCTCCTCGGGGGCGTCGTCGTCGCCACCATGGTCGCGACCGCCCTGACCATGACCGCCATGCAGCGCCGCGAGGTCGAGCCTTCGATTCCGTGGATTCCCGTCGCGAGCCATCACGGCACACCGCTGCATCTGATCGGGCCGTCCGTCGTGCTCGATTCCGCGGAGGAGGCGCTGCTAGTCATATTCGGGAACGAGACACTCCACCCGCAGCGATTGAACCCACGCGTCATGCGCTTGGTTGGCGTGCGCGGCGAATCGGTGACATGGACGACCGTCGCGACCCTTGGCGAGCGACAGCCGCGCCCCCGCTGGCTGGCCGCGGCCACCCTCGACGCATCTCGAGACCGTGTGTTCCTCCACGGCGGCGCCTTTGGCACAACGTCACCCTGTGCAAACGACCTCTGGATGCTCAGTGCCGCAGATCCGTCGCAGACGAGGCGCTGGGTGCCGGTCGCTGAGCGCGGCCGGCGACCGTCGGCGCGCGCTGGACACAGAATGGCCTTCGACTCGATTGCGAACCGCCTGTTCCTGCACGGCGGCAACGATTGCTTCACGCTGCACCAGCACGACACGTGGGTCTTTGCGTTCGACGACTCCACGCAGCGCAGCGGGGAGTGGCGGGAGGTGACAGTTGACTCGAGCGGAGGTGCGCCCGCCCACGCGCCAGGTGCGGCCGTTGCGTTCGATGTCCGACGCGAGCGCGTGTTTCGGGTCACGTCCAGTGCGGGCGCACCCGTGCAGCTCTGGACCATGCGGCATCTGGATCGTCCGGTCGGCGAGTGGCGACGCATCGATTGCACCGATGCGCCGACCAGCCGCTTCGGCTTGGCGCTCACCATGGATCCGGACCGCGCGGGACTCCTCGCGTTCGGTGGTCTCGACGACGACTCGCGAGCCAGCCGCGAACTCTGGCGCATCGAACTGGAGAGCGGTGCGCAGGGCGGATGCCGGTGGGTCCGCCTGCACACCGGCGACTATGGACCCCCGCCGCGCAGCGACGCGACGCTCGTCTGGAGCCGTCGCGCGCGCGCGCTCATCGTGTTTGGCGGCGCGTTCCAGACCGCATGGTTGAACGACGTCTGGCGCATTGCACCGTGACGCCAGCGCAACCGGTCAGCGCGCCAGCGTGATGCTCACCGGGCAGTGATCGCTGCCCATGACATCGGCGTGGATCTCGGCGGCTTTCACCTGCTTGGCCAACGCCTTCGACACCATCACGTAGTCGATCCTCCAGCCCACGTTCCTGGCGCGGCAGTTGGCGCGCTGGCTCCACCACGAGTAGTGGCCGTTGCCCTGGGTGAAGAGCCGGAAGCTGTCGACGAAGCCGGCATCGACGAAGGCCTGGAAGCCCGCACGCTCTTCGGCGGTGAAACCCTTGTTGCCGACGTTGGTCTTCGGGTTCGCGAGATCAAGCTCCGTGTGCGCGACGTTGAGGTCGCCGCAGAAGACCACCGGCTTCTTCTTCTCGAGCGACTTGCAGTGCGCCAGAAACGCGGGGTCCCAAGCCTTCTCGCGCAGCGGCAGTCGGCTGAGGTCATCCTTGGCATTCGGCGTATAGACGCTCACCACGAACAGCTTCGCGAACTCTGCCGTGACCACGCGACCTTCGTCATTGCTGTCGCGGCCTTCACTGTCGACGAGGGCGAACTTCTTGCGGATGGCGGCCGAGAACCCCGTGGTGACCTTGATCGGCTTCACGCGCGAGAAGATTGCCGTGCCCGAGTAGCCCTTGGTCGAGGCCGAGTTCCAGTACTCCTCGTAGTCCGGAAGATCGACCTCGACCTGGTCACGCTCGGCCTTGGTCTCTTGTAGGCAGAGCACGTCGGGCTTGTGCTTGGCGAGGAACTTCTGGAAGTCGCCTTTGCGAATCACGGCACGCAGGCCGTTCACGTTCCACGAATAGATCTTCATCGCCGGAAACTACGCGAACCGGGCCATCGCGTCATCCGACGCCGCTACTTCCGGATCTCGCGCAGCAGGTGGCGCAGCTCGGGAATCAGCACACGCGTGAGCGCGAGCTCGACGGCGGCTTTCGAGCCCGGCAGCGAGACGATGACCGCGCCCTTGGCGCTGCCCGCGACCGCGCGGCTCAGGATGGCCGTCGTGCCGATCTGCTCCTGGTAACTCAGGAGGCGGAACAGTTCGCCGAAGCCGGGAATCTCTTTCTCGAAGAGCGGCGTTACGGCTTCCACCGTGCGGTCCTTGCTGCCGAGTCCGGTACCGCCGGTGATGACGATGGCGTGCAGGTCGCCGGTGCCGAGCCATTCGCTGACCAGCGCGCGGACACGGGCTTCATCGTTGGGCAGCAGGGCGTGTCGTGCGATCTCGTGTCCCGCAGCCTCGAGCAGTCGGCGGGCCAGGGGGCCGGATTCGTCCGTGGCTTCCGTGCGGGAGTCCGTCACGGTGAGGACCGCGATGCGTAGGGCCCCGAGCGCCTGCGCTTCGCGACGGTGGGTCGCGGTGCCTTCTGGCGTCGCGCCCGTCATTCAGCGCGTGAGGCCTTCGGCGCGCAGCGCGCTCATCAGGCGATCGCGCATCTTCTCGGACGCACAGACGGACTTCTTGGCCGCCTGGAGGGCCTTCAGGAATCGCTCTTCGAAGTCGTGGTTGGTGAAGCAATCCGGGCACGAGGTGATGTGCGACCGCACTTCGCGCTCGCGCTCGGGCGTCAACTCACCATCCAGCAGATCGAAGAGCTTGTTCATGGCGCCGCGGCAATCTTTTATTGGCGCTCCATCGTCATGCGTGTGATGCATCATGCGTCGCTCCGGTCGGGGCCGGGGGTGGAGATAAGTCCGAGGTCCTGCGCGTGCAGGGCCAGCTTCTCTTGCAACAGCTTGCGGCCGCGGAAGAGACGTGAACGCACGGTGCCGACCGGAATCTCGAGCACCTGCGCCGCATCTTCGTACGACTGATCTTCGAGATCCACGAGCACGACCGCCGAGCGGAAGGTTTCGGGAATCTCTTCCAACGCCTGCTGGATCGCCGGTGCGAGATCCGTCCGGGCAAGCAAGGGATCGAGGCCACGCCGCACCCAGCCTTCCTTCGACTGGGCCGCATCCACCGCCTCGGCGCCATCGTCATCCAACGTCACCTCGCGCTGCCCGCGCTCGCGGGACCGGAGGAAGACATTCCGCGCGATGGTGAAGAGCCAGCGTCGCACATCCGTACCAGGCTGGAAGGTCCTCCAGCTCCGGAACGCGCGCAGATACGTCTCCTGCACCACGTCCTCGGCATCGGCCTCGTCACGCGTGAGCGAACGGGCAAAGCGGTACACGTCGTCCAGCGCCGTCAGCGTCAGGGCGCTGAACTCGGCGTGTTCGTCCGTCGGGGGGGCGAGCTCCTCGGTCATCATAGGAACATCGCACCTATCCCGTGTGGGGGCTACGGGTTCCGACCCGCGATCACCTCTCCCGCCGCCCGGACGCTGGGAGACGTCGCAGGGGGACGCGGGCGGGGATCGGAAGATGAGAATGGGAGAGAGGGGGGTGAGACGGATGACGAAGCCTCAGTGAATCCCCCTCTCCCCAGCAGGTCCCACCCTCTGCCATCATTCCCGTATCCCCATCCCCGCCCCCGTCCCCGTCCCACGTCTTCCACCGATCGAACACCCATGGATCTCTCCCACCTCCGAGAGGACTACCGCCGCGAAACGCTCGACGTCGGTGACGTGGCCGCAGATCCGCTCGATCAGTTCCGGCGCTGGTTCCACGAAGCGCAGGAAGCGCGCGTGTACGAACCGAACGCAATGGCCCTGGCGACGGCGGACGCCGATGGGTATCCCAACGTGCGCATGGTCCTGCTGAAGGAGGCGACGGAGCGCGGCTTCGTGTTCTTCACCGACTATCGCTCGATCAAGGGGCTCGAGCTCGACGCCAATGCGCGAGCGGCCCTTTGCTTCTGGTGGGGACCGCTGGAGCGACAGGTGCGGCTGCGGGGCGCGATCGCACGCATCCCGGCGGCGGATTCGGCGGCGTACTTCGTGCAGCGTCCTCGTGGCAGCCGGCTCGGGGCGTGGGCCTCAGCCCAGAGCTCCGTCATTGCCAGCCGCGAGGAGCTCGAACGCAAGCACGCGGAACTCGACGTGCAGTATCCGGGTGAAGACGTGCCGCTTCCGCCCCACTGGGGTGGATTCCAGCTCGCGCCGGAGAGCTATGAGTTCTGGCAGGGCCGCTCAAGCCGCCTGCACGATCGCATTCGGTATCGTCTCGAGGCGGCGCACTGGGCCATCGAACGCCTGAGCCCCTGAGGCAGGGCCACTTGGCGCGCCGCGCGCGAGCCTGCTCCGCGCGCGGCGGCGGTCAATTCGTGCTGCCGAGTGCTCGGCGGCCGTCCTTGGCGATCTGAAGATTCGGGTCCAGCGCCAGCGCGCGGTCGTATGCGGCGCGCGCGTCGTCGCGCTTCCCCTGCTGTCGCAGCACATCGCCGAGCCGGGCGTGCGCCGCCGCCTTGCCGGGGGCCCAGTTGTCGTCGGGCCAGGTGTCGATCGCGAGGATGGCGCGGAGATGCCGCTCGCCATCGGCGAGGCGCTGCCCGGACACCGCCGCGAGCCGTCCGAACTGATAGCGTCCGCCGATGCTCGCCGGCTGGCGTGTGAGATAGCGGTCCCAGAGCGCGAACGCATCGGGCACGCGCTGCCACTGCACGAGGCGGGACGACAACGTGGCATGGGCCTGTACGGAGTCCGGCGCGGCGGCGATCGCGGCCCGCAGTTCGCGTTCGGTCGCGGCCGTGTCGCGCGACGCCCACGCGATGTTCGCCGCGGCGACATGTCCACGGATCACATTGCGCCGAGCGATCTCGCGCTGCTGGCGGCGCGCTTCCGCCTTGTCGCCGCCCATGACGCCGGGCGCCAACAGATGGAACTGGATCAGGCCGTCGCGGGCGTCGAGCAGCTCAGGGTCAAGCTCGACGGCGCGCTCGAACGCCGACTTCACACGACGAGCGAGGAAGGGCTGACGCACCACGCTCGCATTCGCTGCCTGTGCGCCGACGGCGTTGCCAAGCCACAGGTGATACGTCCCGTTGCGCGGCTCCTTCTCGATGGCTCGTTCGAAGCTCCGCTCGGCGCGATCCGGTTGATTGGCCCGGAGGAAGTTCCGGCCCGCTTCGAAGTCCCGCGCGCCGGCGCCTGACTGCGCGGCAACCGGCGGAGCGGAGAGGACGGAAGCGACCAGCGATGCTGCAGCGAGAATTCGGCGCATGGGAAGTGAACGGGTTGGCAGTGCGTACTCGTTCCGAGGGCAGATTGTTCCGGTGCGGGACTAGCGCCGCTAGG
>PNKF01000023.1 GCA_013822285.1 Gemmatimonas sp. | reverse complement strand
GGAGTTCGACGTCGGCTTCACCGCGCAGATGGAAGGCGAGCTCGACAAGGTCGAAGAAGGCGAGATGGGTTGGAAGGAAGTCCTCGGGGAGTTCTGGGGTCCCTTCGAGCACTCGCTGGAGTCGGTGGACGCCGAAGCGTTGATTCGCGAGGCGCACGATCTCTCCGCGCTCGACAACGAGAAGTGCCCGGAGTGCGGCGGACGCCTGCTGCCGAAGGGTGGATTCTTCGGGCCCTTCGTGGCCTGCGAGAACCATCCGAAGACCTGCAAGTTCACGCGGCCGTTGAAGGGCAAGAAGGAGCCGCCGGTGATGACCAAGTACGCCTGCCCGATCTGCGGCAAGCCGATGGTCATCCGCCGCTCGCGCTCCGGCGAGTTCCTCGGCTGTTCGACCTTCCCGAAGTGCAAGGGCACCAAGTCCATGCCGACGGGCGTCATGTGTCCGAAGGATGGTGGCGACATCGCGGCGCGGCGCTCGAAGAAGCGCGGCAAGGCGTTCTACGGCTGCGAGAACTATCCGAACTGCGACTTCGTCTGCTGGGACAAGCCGGTGGCCGAGAAGTGCGCGGAGTGCGGCAACGTGGGTGCGGAAGCGAAGAGCAACAAGACCCGCGGTCACTACCGCAAGTGCCTGAAGTGCGCGAACGAGTGGGATGTGGAAGCGCCGGAAGGCACTGAGGCGACGGAGGCGGCGACGGCGTGACGACGCGGAAAGACATCCACGTCATTGGAGGCGGCCTCGCAGGCAGCGAGGCCGCCTTTCAGTTGGCGGAGCGCGGGCACCAGGTGTTGCTGCACGAGATGCGCGGTGCGCCGGGCAACAAGGGCACGCCGGCGCATCGGACGGACGGCCTGGCCGAGCTCGTGTGCTCGAACACCTTCAAGAGCACCGATGCGACCAATGCGCACGGCTTGCTGAAGGCCGAGATGCGCGCGCTGGGCTCGTTGATCCTCGAGTGCGCGGACGCGGCGCGCATTCCGGCCGGCACGGCGCTGGCGGTGGACCGCGACATCTTCTCGGCGGCCGTGCAGGCGCGCATCGCGGCGCATCCGAACATCACGGTGCTGCGCGATGAGATCACCGCACTGCCTGAGGTGGGCATCATCGCCACGGGTCCGTTGACCAGCGATGGATTGGCCGCGAGCATAGCCTCGCGCTTGGGTGCCAAGTCGCTGGCGTTTTACGATGCGATCGCGCCGGTGATTTCGTCGGACTCGATCGATACGAGCATCGCCTTCCGCGCGGCGCGCTGGGGTAAGGAGACGATGGCCGAGGCGGGGCCGGAGGGCGCGTACCTCAATTGTCCGATGACGAAGGAGGAGTACGATGCCTTCATCGCGGCGATGATCGAGGCGGATCTCTATCACTCGCACGAGTTCGAGGACATTCCGTACTTCGAGGGCTGCATGCCCGTCGAGGAGATGGCGCGGCGCGGCGCAGAGACGCTGCGTCACGGGCCGATGCGGCCCGTGGGTCTGCGCGATCCGCGCAGCGGAAAGCGGCCCTGGGCGGTGCTGCAGTTGCGGCAGGAAGATCGCGCGGGGCGCATGTGGAACTTGGTGGGCTGCCAGACGCGGATGCGGTATCCGGAGCAGACCAAGGTGTTCCGCCTGGTGCCCGGCTTGGGCAACGCGGAGTTCCTGCGCTTCGGCAGCATCCATCGGAACTCGTACCTCAACGCGCCGCAGGTCTTGAGCTCGCATCTCTCGCTCAAGGATTCGGCGACGACGCTGTTCGCGGGGCAGATTACCGGGGTGGAGGGCTACACCGAGAGCACGGCCACCGGCATCATGGCGGGCATCAATCTCGATCGGCTCCTGCGCGGCGAGGGGCCCGCGCTGCCGCCGCCCACGACCATGTTGGGGGCGCTGTACCGGCACCTCCGCGAGGCCGATCCGGCGCACTTCCAGCCGATGAACGCCAACTTCGGGCTGCTCGAGGAGCTGGCCGATCCGCCCCGGGATAAGGCCTTGAAGCGGGAGCGCTACGCCGAGCGGGCGTTACAGGCGCTGGCCTCGTGGCGTCAGGAGTATGGCATCGTGTCGCTGTCCCCCTCCGGAGCCCCGGTATGAAGTTCCTCATCAAGTTGCTGCTGGTCGTCGCGGTGCTGGTGCTCGGCGGCGCGTTCCTCTACGGACGTCGCTTGCCGCGCGAACATGCGGTGACGAGCACGTTGGTGCTCGTGGCCCCGGCGGATACGGTCTTCAAGCTGATTCGGAACATCGAGGCGTCGCCGACGTGGTGGAACGATGTGGTGTCGGTCGAACGCATCAAGGGCGCGCCGCGGGAATCCTGGAAGGAAGACATGGGCGCGATGGGCAGCATCGAGATCGAGGTGACCAGCGTCAGCCCGCCGCGCGAGATGGTCGTGAACATCCTGAACGCCGAGGCCCAAGGCTGGGGCGGCACCTGGTACTACGAGGTGCGCGACACGCCATCAGGGACCGAGGTGACGATCACCGAAGAGGGCTTCGTGGACTCGCCGATCTTCCGCACGCTGATGCAGCTGCGCGGCAAGCACCGCACGATCGATTCGTTCCTCTCGTCGCTCGGCGCGCACTTCGGTGAGTCGGCCACGCCGCGGCATGGCTGAGTCGGCCACGGGGCAGGGCGTCGAGTCGACGCCGACCCCGCGCGACGCACTCGTCGCGGAGTTCCTCACGCACCTCGCGAAGGAACGGGACGTCTCGCCGCACACGGTGACGGCGTACGCCCGCGACCTCGACGAGCTGACCACGGTGTTAGGTCGGCACCTTGGCGTGGATACGATCGATTGGGCCAGCGTGGATCGCCTCTCGCTGCGCGCCTGGCTCGCGCATCTCTCGCGGCGCGGATTGTCGAAGCGCTCCAGCGCCCGTGCGCTCTCGGCGGCGCGAAGCTTCTTCCGCTGGCTGCATCGCAATGATCTGGTCGAGGCGAATCCCGCCCGCGCGGTGAACTCGCCCAAGCTCGACAAGCATCTGCCGGGGCATCTGGATCGCAGGCAGGTGGAGACGCTGTTGCAGGCCGCTGCCACGCGCGCGCAGGAGGGGCGCTTCAACGATGTGCGCGACTTGGCGATCCTCGAGCTGTTTTACTCCACCGGCCTGCGGCTCTCTGAGCTGCGGGGCATCGATCGTCGCGACCTCGATCTGCTCGCCGGCTCGGTGAAGGTGCGCGGCAAGGGGCGCAAGGAACGCATCGTTCCGGTGGGCGGGCCGGCGCAGCGGGCGCTGCGCGAGTACGAGCGCCTGCGCGACCAGCTCATCGCGCAGGTGGGGCCGAAGGCCGACCGCACGGCGTTCTTCCTGAGCAACCGCGGCAAGCGGATGAGCCAGAAGACGCTGCACAACGCCGTCACCGCAGCGCTTGGCGAAGTCGACGAAGGCGCGGGCCTCTCGGCCCACGCCCTGCGGCACACCTTCGCCACGCATCTGCTCGATGGCGGGGCGGACCTGCGGGCGGTGCAGGAGCTGCTCGGGCATGCGAGCGTGAGCACCACGCAGATCTACACGCATACGAGCGTTGAGCGGCTCAAGCAGGTGTACCGCGGGGCGCATCCGCGGGCGTAGCCGGGAGTATATTTCCCCTCTTATGCCGCTCCCCGTTTTTCACGCCACGACCATCCTCGCCGTCCGCCGTGACGGAAAGGTCGCCATCGGCGGCGACGGTCAGGTCTCCGTCGGCGACACGGTCATGAAGGCCGGCGCCGTGAAGGTGCGCGCCCTCAAGGGCGGACGCGTGCTGGCGGGCTTCGCCGGTGCCGCGGCCGACGCCTTCACGCTCTTCGAGAAGTTCGAGGAAAAGCTCGAGCGCCACCCGGGCAACCTGCCCAAGGCTGCCGTCGAGCTCGCCAAGGAGTGGCGCTCCGACCGCGCGCTGCGCCGACTCGAGGCCCTGCTCGTGGTGGTGGATGTGCAACACGGCTTCATGATCTCCGGCAACGGCGAGCTCATCGAGCCGGATGACGGTATCCTCGCCATCGGCTCCGGCGGCTCGTACGCCTTGGCCGCGGCGCGCGCCTTGGTGCGCGAGACGAGTCTCCCGCCCACGGAGATCGTGAAGCGCGCGCTGACCATCGCCGGCGAGATCTGCGTGTACACCAACACGCACATCACCGTCGTCGAGCCCGCGAGCTGATGACCGGACCGCGCACGGAGCAGGCGCTCGCGCGTCTGGCGGACCTCACGCCGCGACGCATCGTCGCGGAGCTCGACCGCTACATCGTCGGTCAGGCCGAGGCCAAGAAGGCCGTGGCGATCGCCCTGCGCAATCGTTGGCGCCGCCAGCGCGCGCCCGCGGGCATCCGTCAGGAGATCTCGCCGAACAACATCATCCTCATCGGCCCCACGGGCGTGGGCAAGACGGAGATCGCGCGGCGCTTGGCGAAGCTCTCCGGCGCGCCCTTCGTGAAGGTCGAGGCCTCGAAGTTCACCGAGGTCGGCTACGTGGGCCGCGACGTCGAAGGCATGGTGCGCGACCTCGTGGACAGCGCCATCGAGATGGTACGCACGGAGCGCGAGTTGGAGGTCGAGGACCTCGCCAACGACCGCGTGGATGAGCGCCTGCTCGACCTGCTGCTGCCCCCGCCGGCGCCGACGGCCACGCCGGCGAGCGGGACGGACCGCGTGTTCGTTGCCGGCCCCGAGGGCAACGTGCAGCAGGAGCAGGCCTTGGCCGAGGAGCGGCACAAGCGCACGCGCGAGAAGCTCAAGCAGCTGCTGCGCGACGGACAACTCGAGCAGCGCGAAGTCGAAGTGGAGGTTGCCCAGCAGCCGCCGGCCATGGACGCGCTCTCGCAGCCCGGTGCGCCGGAAGGCATGCAGAACTTCACCGACATGCTCGCCGACCTCCTGCCCAAGCGCACGAAGAAGCGCACGGTGAAGGTCGCCGAGGCGCGCCGTATCCTGCTCGACCAGGAGTTCGATAAGCTGATCGACCTCGACGACGTGATCGGTGACGCCATCGAGCGGGTCGAGACGATGGGCATCATCTTCCTCGACGAGATCGACAAGATTGCCGGGCAGAAGGGCGACTTCGGCGGGCCAGACGTCTCCCGCGAGGGCGTGCAGCGCGACCTGCTGCCCATCGTAGAAGGCAGCAACGTGCAGACGCGGCACGGCATGGTGAAGACGGACCACGTGCTATTCATCGCCGCCGGTGCCTTCCACGTGTCGAAGCCCTCGGATCTTATTCCCGAACTGCAGGGCCGCTTTCCGATCCGTGTCGAGCTCAAGCCGCTCACCGAAGCGGATTTCGTGCGCATCATGACGGAGCCGGAGAACGCGCTGACCAAGCAGTACGCGGCGCTGGTGAAGGCGGACGGCTGCGAGTTGACCTTCGCGGCGGACGGCATCGCCGAGATCGCGCGGATCGCCGCGCAGGTGAATGCGAAGATGGAGAACATCGGCGCGCGTCGCCTGCACACGGTGATGACGACGCTGCTCGAGGAGCTGCTCTACGAGCTGCCCGACCGCGGCACGGCGCCCGAGCTGGTGGATGCCAAGGTCGTGAAGCAGCGCCTGGGCGCGATCGCCGAAGACGAGGACCTGCGGAAGTACATCCTGTGAGGACGACGATGCAGCGGCGTGCACTGGCTGGCCTCGTGCTGGCACTGGCAATCGGGACCTCGGCCTGCGGCGAGCGCCGCGACATCGCGGATCTCGCGGCGAACCTCGCGCCCTACGACCAGCTGCGCGGCATGAACATCGCCGAGCTGCGGGCGGGGCAGGTGCGCGCGATCCGTCGCGACCTGCAGCGTGCGCCGCTTGAAGGCTTCCGCGAGCGCGTCGGTGACTGGGATGTGGTGTACAGCGTGCAGGGCTACGACGGCACGGGCGACGAATCCTGGCCGCGCGAGGACGTGCAGATCCTCGAAGTCGAAGCCACGCAGCAGCTGCCGTCGGACAGCGCCGCCATGAAGGCCTGGTACGAAACGGCCACCAAGATCCGCAATGAAACGGGCGCGACGCCGCACTGCCTCTCGGTGTCTGGTCCGGGCTTCGCGCTCTACGTGGTGGAGTTCGACCGCGGCGGGAACTGGCGGCTTGCCGTGACCTATGCGCCATCGCTGCGCCTGCGGAATCGCAAGGAGCTGTCGGCACGCACGGCCGTCGCCGTGCGCCGCTTCTCCTTGCGCGAGCGGTATCCGCAAGAAGGCCAGCCCAACCCCGACTCGCTGCCGACGTGGAAGGACGAACCCGAGGAGTGCAAGCTGCCGTGAAGACGCATCGTGATTTCCTCGCCCTGACGGACTTCTCGCCAGCCGAGCTGCGGGCGCTGTTCAGGCTCTCTGACACGATGCGTCGCGGGGAGTATCGCAAGCGTCCGCTCGAGGGCATGGCCTTCGCGATGCTGTTCATGAAGTCCAGCACGCGCACCCGCGTCTCGTTCGAAGTCGGTGCCTGGCAACTCGGCGCCCATGCGCTCTTCCTCTCGCCGCGCGACGTGCAGCTGGGTCGCGGCGAGCCCGTGGCCGACACGGCCCGCGTGCTCGATCGCATGGTGCAGGGCATGATGATCCGCACCTTCGCGCACAGCGACGTCGAAGAGTACGCGCGGCACTCGCAGGTGCCCGTCATCAACGGGCTGACGGACCTGCAGCACCCCTGCCAGATCCTCGCCGACCTGCTCACCGTGCAGCAGCATCTCGGCACGTTCGAAGGCAAGACGATCACCTGGATCGGCGACGGCAACAACATGGCCAACAGTTGGTGCGATGCTGCGCACCTGCTGGGCTTCACGCTGCGCCTCGCCTGCCCGGAGGGCTACGATCCGGACCCCGCGATTCTCGCCCGTGCGACGACAGGAGGCAACGTGCAGCTCCTGCGCGATCCGCACGAAGCCTGTGCTGGAGCGGATGTCGTGACCACGGATGTGTGGGCCTCCATGGGCCAGGAAGAAGAGCAGGCGATTCGCGAGAAGGCCTTCGCGCCGTTCCAGGTGAACGCGCCTATGATGGCCCGCGCGAAGAAGGACGCGATCTTCCTGCATTGCCTGCCCGCGCACCGCGGCGAGGAAGTCTCGGCGGACGTCATCGATGGTCCGCAGAGCCGCGTCTGGGATGAAGCCGAGAACCGCCTGCATGTGCAGAAGGCCGTGATGGCGGTGTTGATGGGCGGCGAGCCGCTGGGCTGAGCGCCATGTACGCCGTGATCGGCGCGGGGCCGATGGGACTCGCGACGGCGCGTGTGCTGCAGAAGCACGGCCTGCCCTTCACGGGCTTCGAGCTGCACTCGGGCGTGGGCGGGCTCTGGGACATCGCGAATCCGCAGAGCACTGTGTACGAGAGCGCGCACCTCATTTCGTCGAAGCGCATGACGGAGTTCGCCGAGTTCCCGATGCGGCCGGAGGTGGCGCCGTATCCGCGGCATGACGAGCTCAAGCGTTACTTCGTGGAGTTCGCGGAGCACTTCGGGCTCACGCGGCACTACGAATTCTCGACGAAGGTGCTGCGCGTGCAGCACGTCGCCGAGGGCGGCTGGGATGTCACCACGCAGCATGATGGTGTATCACGGACGCGCCGCTTTGCGGGCGTGCTCATCGCCACTGGGACGCTGCATCATCCCTTCCAACCGGCCTTGCCCGGCGCCTTCGCCGGCAAGGTCATGCATTCGGCGCAGTACAAGTCACTCGAGCAACTGCGTGGGCAGCGCGTGCTCGTGGTCGGCTGCGGCAACTCCGGTGCGGATATCGCCGTGGACGCGGTACGCGCCGCTGCGTCGGTGGACCTGAGCGTACGCCGCGGCTATTGGTTTCTGCCGAAGTTCCTCAAGGGCAAGCCGATCGATACCTTCGGCGGGCTGATCAAGCTGCCGCGACCGATCAAGCAGCGCCTCGATGGCCTCATGGTGCGCATGGTGGTCGGCAAGCCGTCGGACTATGGGCTGCCGGATCCCGACTATCGGCTCTACGAGTCGCATCCGGTGATGAACTCATTGGTGTTGCACCATCTGGCCCACGGCGACATCACGCCGCGCGGAGACGTCTCGAAGGTCGACGGGCATCGGGTGACCTTCGCGGATGGCGCGAGCGCCGAGTACGACACGATCCTGCAGGCCACGGGCTACGCGCTGCACTATCCGTTCATCGAGCGCGAGGCGCTGAACTGGGCGCGTGATGCGGCGGCTCCGTCGCTGTACTTGAACGTGATGCACCCCACGGACGACACGCTGTTCTTGATGGGCATGGTCGAAGCCAGCGGGCTGGGCTGGCAGGGGCGCTACGAGCAGGCGGAATTGGTGGCGCTGTATCTGAAGCGCTTGGCCGAACGGCATCCAGCAGCCCTTGCGCTGCAGGGTGAGAAGCGCGCGCAGTTTGCGCGGCGCATAGACGGCGGCTTCAAGTACCTCAAGGTCGACCGCATGGCCTACTACGTGCACAAGGACAGCTATCTGCAGGCGCTGCGGCGGCACACGCGCGCGCTGTCGCGGTAAGGCTCGATGGACGACGCGCTGCCGCTGAAGTTCGATCCCTCGGGATTGCTGGTGCTGAACGCGATCGTGGCGCTGATGGTCTTCGGCGCCTCGCTGGACCTACGGCTCGACGATCTGCGTCGCGTGTTCCAGAAGCCGGCGGGAATCTTTGCGGGACTGTCGGCCCAAGCCGTGCTCACGCCCGCGGCTACGTGCTTTCTCAGCTGGGTGTTCAAGGTCGATCCGGCCCTCTCGCTGGGCATGATGCTCGTGGCGGCCTGCCCCAGCGGTGCGCTCAGCAACGTGCTCACCTGGCGCTCGCGGGGGAACGTCGCGCTGTCAGTCGGCATGACAACGGTGTCGAGCTTGGCGGCGACGGTGCTCACGCCGCTCAACTTCGCGCTCTACGGCTGGCTGAACCCGCGCACGCGAGAGCTGCTGCGCGAGGTGGAGCTGCCCGTCGGTGGCATTCTCGCGCAGGTCGCGCTGGTGCTGGCGGTGCCGGTGATTCTCGGTGTCTTGATCGGCACGCGTGCGCCGCGCGCCGCCGCGAGATTCGAGCGGCCGCTGCGGCAGTTGAGCTTCCTCATCCTCATCGCGTTCATCGCGGGTGCGTTTTGGGAAAACCGTGCGCTCTTCGTCGAGCGCTTTGGGAGCTTCTTCTGGCTGGTCGTGCTGCAGAATGCGATGGCCTTGGGCATCGGGCTCGGCGTCGCACGACTCGCCAAGCTCAATGATGCCGACACCCGTGCGGTGACCATCGAAGTCGGCATCCACAATTCGGGGCTCGGTCTCGCCATCCTCTTCACGTTCTTCCCGACCGCGGGATCGATGATGCTGATCACCGCCTTCTGGGGTGTGTGGCACCTCGTGAGCGGGTTGCTGCTCAGCGCCTACTGGGGCGCGAGGCCGCCGCGCGAGCCTGCGCTCGCCCGCGCATGAGCGAGAAGCGCATCCTCATCACGGGTGCCGGCGGCTACGTCGGACGCATCGTCGGCGAACGGCTGGCACGCGAGCATAAGGTCATCGGCACTGACCTGCGCGCCCGCAGCGACCTCGGCTTCGAGATCGTCGCCCTCGACATCCGCGACCCGAAGATGCAGCAGCTGATGGCCGACCTGCAGATCACGCACGTCATTCACTTGGCGGCCGTACTCGAGGGGGGCAAGAACCGTACCCTCGAATACGAGATCGACGTCGGCGGCACGAACAACGTGGTGCAGTGCGCCGCCTACGCGGGCGTGCGGCATCTCACCGTGGCCAGCTCCGGCGCGGCCTACGGGTACCATGCGGACAATCCGGCCTGGCTCACCGAGGAGCATCCGCTCCGCGCGACGGACGTCTTCGCCTACGCGCATCACAAGCGCCTGGTCGAAGAACTGCTAGCTCGGCATCGCCAGTTGGCACCGCAGCTCGGGCAACTCGTGCTGCGGATCTGCACGGTGCTCGGGGCAACGACCAACAACCAGATCACCGCGCTCTTCAAGAAGCGCCGCATACTCGGCGTGCGAGGCAGTGATTCGCGCTTCGTCTTCGTGTGGGACGAGGACGTGGCGGGGGCCATCCTGCACGGCGTGCGCGGCGACCGGACGGGTGTATACAACCTCGCCGGCGACGGGGCGATGACCATCCGCGAGATCGCCGACGCGCTGGGGAAACCAACGTTGATGCTTCCGGCGTTCGTCCTGCGACAAGCGCTTGGGGCGGGACGATTCTTCCATCTCAGCCGCTACGGCCCGGAGCAGCTCGATTTCCTGCGCTACCGGCCAGTGCTCGACAACCGCCGCCTCAAGGAGGTCTTCGGCTATCAGCCGATGAAGACCTCCGTCGAGGCATTCCAGACTTTCGCCGAGGCTCAGCGAGGACGCTAGCGCGCTCCCGCTGGGGCGCCGTCATGCAGCTCCTCTACTCGACCGTCCGTCCGGGCGATCTCGCGCCGGACTTCACGCTCCCCACGCCCGACGGCAAGCCCGTCACCTTGTCCTCGTTCCGCGGCAAGCGCGTGGTCCTGTATTTCTATCCTAAGGACTCGACGCCGGGCTGCACCACCGAGGCCTGCGAGTTCCAAGACCACTTGGCGCGGTTCAAGCGCCGCGGCGAGGTCGTGATTGGCGTCGCGCCCGGCACGCTGCGCTCGAAGTCACGCTTCGCCGCGGCGCATGGCCTCAGCTTCCCCCTGCTCAACGACGAAGATTCGGCCGTCTGCCAGGCCTACGGCGTGTGGCAGGAGAAGCAGCTCTACGGAAAGAAGTACATGGGCGTCATGCGCACGACCTATGTGATCGACGCCGAGGGCCGCGTGGAGCGTGTCTGGGAGATGGTGAAGGAGAAGGGCCATGCCGCGGCCGTGAATGCCTTCCTGCTCGGCCAGCCTGACCCGGAGGCGGCCCAGGCCGCGCGCGCAGGCGCGCCCCGTGCAGCGCGCAAGAAATAGAAGTACAATCAAGCCATGGCTGACGCCTTTCTCGCCACGTTGCAGGCCGCGCTCGACGGTGAATACGTCGTCGAGCGCGAACTCACCGCTGGCGGGCAAAGCCGACTGTTCCTGGCGTCCGACACCGAACTGCCGCGGCATGTCGTCATCAAGCTGCTGCCGCCGGAGCTGGCCGGTGAAGTCGCCCTGAAGCGCTTCAAGCGCGAGATCGCGGTGCTCGTGAAGCTGCAACATCCGCACATCGTGCCGATCATCGGCATGGGTGCGACCGATCAGATGATGTGGTATGTGATGCCGTACATCTCGGGGGCATCGCTCGAGGAGCGGCTGCGCGCGGGGGCGCTTCCGCTCGCCGAGGGCCTCGAAGTCATCGATGAAGTGAGCGACGCCCTCGGGCATGCCCACGGCGTCGGCGTCGTGCATCGCGACCTCAAGCCGGCCAATGTGCTCTTCCAAGGCCGGCACGCAGTACTCGGCGATTTCGGCGTTGCCCACGCGCGCATGGAGATGCTGCGCTCGTCGAGTGGCACGTCACTGAGCGAGATGCGCAAGAGCTTGGCGAGTGCGGCAGGTCGATTGACCGACAAGGGATTCGCGGTCGGGACGCCGGGGTACATGGCGCCTGAGCAGTTCCATGGGGACGAACCGGCCGATGCGCGCGCCGACGTGTACGCGCTCGCGATGGTCGGCTACGAGATCCTGACGGGACGTGCGCCGTTCGGCGAGTACAAAGGCGCGCGACTCATGGTGGCGCACTTCACCGAGATGCCGACGCCGGCGCACGAAGTGCGGCCGGAGATTCCGGAAGGCGTCTCACGCGTGCTGGAGAAGGGCATGGCCAAGGAGCCCGTCGACCGCTTCCCCGACGCCGCGGCGTTCCGCGAGGCACTCGGTCGCCACTGGTAGCGGCGACCTGCGGCCGCGCTAGGTCGCGGCCGCCCGAAGCGCGGGCGTCATCAGCGAGATGGTCTCTTCAGGGCGCAGCGGATGTGACAGCAAGAAGCCTTGCACATGCTCGCAGCCCAGCGCCTTCAGCTGCGTGAGCTGCGCTTCCTGTTCGACGCCTTCGGCGACGACATCCATCGACAGCGACTTGGCCAGCGCCACCACCGAGCGCACGATCTCCAGGCACTCCGCGCTCACGTCCATGCGTCCGACGAAGTAGCGGTCGATCTTGATGCTGCCGATCGGCAGGCGGTGCAAGTAGCTCAACGACGCGTGGCCGGTGCCGAAGTCGTCCATCAGGATGCGGATGCCTCGGGCTCGCAGCGCCTCAAGCGTGCGGCGTGCGCCGTCTTCGTCGGACAGAATCACGTTCTCCGTGACTTCGAGCCGCAAGCGTGCGGGCTCCAATCCCGTCGCGTCGAGGGCCTGTTGTACGATCTCGATCAGCGCGGGGTCGGCGAGTTGCTTGGCGGCGAGGTTCACGCTCACCCATGGAGCCTGCGGCCCATTGGGCGAGAGCTCCATCAGGTGACGGCAGGCTTCGCCGAGTGCCCAGGTGCCGAGCGGGACGATCATGCCGGTCTCTTCTGCAACGGGCACGAACTCACCCGGGCCGAGCAGGCCGCGCGAGGGATGCTCCCAGCGGAGTAACGCCTCGAAGCCGGCCAATCGCGTCGTGGCGCCATCGCGTGCGGAGAACACGGGCTGGTACCAGACCATCATCTCGCCGCGCGCGATCGCCGTGCGCAGGTCGTGCTCCAACGAGGCGCGATGCCGCACGCCCTCGCGCATCTCGGCGCGGTAGATCACATGCCGCGCACCGCCGAGGGCCTTCGCTTCCTGCAGGGCGAGCTCGCCGTTGCGCACGTAGTCCGCGGCCGAGTCCGTCGTCGCATCGTGCAGCGCGATGCCGATGCTCGCCGTGGCGACGAGTTCGTGCGACATCACGCGCAGCGGCTCCTTGAGCAGCAGGTGCACGCGATCGGCGACGCGCTCCGCTTCCTCGGGCTCGTGCACCGCATCGAGAATGAGCAGGAACACATCGGCGCCGAGGCGCGCAATCACGTCGCCGGGACGCACGGCGGTGCCCAGGCGGCGGGCGAAGGCTTGCAGCAGGGCATCGCCCGCGCCGTGGCCGAGCGCGTCGTTGTGGGCCTTGAAGCGATCGATGTCGACGACGAGCGTCGCGAAACGCCGTTCGCCTTGGCGCCGGGTGCGCGTGATGGCACGGCGCAGCAAGTCGAGGCCGAGCGCACGGTTCGGCATGCCGGTGGTGGCGTCGTAGAAGGCATCGCGCCGCGCTTGTTCCTCGACGCTGCGCTGCGCGGTGGTGTCACGCACGGAGCCCGCCACGCGGATGGCCTTGCCCTCGTGGTCGCGGACGATGAGCCCCGACCACTGCAGCGTCATCCAGCGGCCACTCTGGTGGCGCACGCGATGCTCCGAACTGAAGCGATCGCTCGCGCCGGCGGTCTGGGCCGCGATGTCCACCAGCACCTGCGCGCGATCCGCCGGGTGCACGCGGCTCCGCCATTCATCGGCGGCGGTGAGCACTTCTTCGGCCGGCATGCCGAGCATCTCGCGCCAGCGCGCCGAGAAGCGGATGCGATCGTCGGCGAGATCCCAGTCCCAGAGCGCTTCTTGCGCGCTGCGGGCGGGGAGGAGCAACCACTCGCCGCTGGACCGCTGCGCGATGCGACGCCCTTCTGCTTGCACCAGTGCGGCCGCAGCGCCCGCCGTCGTGGCGGCATGCGCAGCTTCGACCTGTTTGAGGCGACGATACAACCACGCGCTCCAGCCGATAGCGACGGCGAGCGCGAGCGAAAGAATCAGGACGGACATTGCCTCGAGCGAACTGGGTGGGAACGGCGCCGCTCCCGTACAACGGAAGCCTAGGCCAGACTGTTCAATGACGCAGTATCGGCCGTGACGTTTCGGACCTTGTCCGCTGCGCTGAAGCTAGACGCTGATGCGGAATCGAACAGCGACTTGCGCGGTTCGCCAATGCGCGTCAACCGATCGTCAGCGTGCCGGCCGTCGCGTCGTATGCCACCGGATACTGGAACAGGTCGCCCGTGGGCTGTCCGCCGACCCAGGCGCCCTCACGATCGAACTGGGCGCCGTGGTTGGGGCAGCGGAATCCCGTGGCGCGAATGTCGATTGGCTGAAAGCCCGCGTGCGTGCACACCATGGAGACGGCGACGAAGGTCTCGCTCGCGATGCGCGCGGCGGCGATCGGCGCGCTGCCGCCCGCGTCGACGCGGGCAATCCCGCCCACCGTGGCGAGCGCGGGGAAACTCGCCACACTGACGACGAGCCGTCCGCCGCTGATGGGCGGGGCGACATCAGGCGCGCCCGGTCCGCCGATGTCGCCGTCGCCGCAGGCCTGCAGCACCCAGGCGCCGACCGCGGCCAGCAACGTCTTGGTGACGAAGGCACGTCGGCCTTCGGCGACGGCGCAGGTCTCGCAGGAGTCAGCCACGGGGATCAGTCTCGGCGAAAGAGGTCGAGCATGGAGAGATAGCCCACGGTCGCCACGCCCATCGAACCGAGTGCAACACTGCGATGCAGGCTGCGGCCGCTGCCACTGTCCTCGGCTTCGTCGGCGATGATGCCCGTGGCGGTGAAGCCGGCCGCGGCGATGAGCATGGCCGAGGCGTGGAAGAGACGGCGCTTCCGATCGCGCGGCTCGTTCCAGATCTCGATCAGGTTGCGCACGCCGGTGACCACGTTGACGGCGAACACGCCGGCGATCGTCGCCGCGCCGACGCCATGCTGCTTCCGCCCAATCCGGCGCTGCTTCGCCCTTGTCGTACAGCTGAGCACCGGCGGCATACTGAAGGGCGAACAATGGGAGCATCGCGTAGCTGGAGATGCGATGCACCTTGAGCCGGAAATAGTACGCGTCCGAAGGTTCATCGTCGCGCTGGCGTCCCAACTCGATCGGCGACGGAATCCGCGGCTGGTCCACGGCGACGATGGCATCGGCGCGCCGCCATGTCGCATCAATATCGACAGGTGCAGAAGGCTTGCCCGCGCTCGTGGTGTCGAGCAGCGCGGCGACGAAGAGGGCGACGTGGGTCAGCATTCCCGGCCCCTGGAGAGGCAATCGCGCTGGCGCATGACACGCCGACGGCGCACAGAATGTACCCCCAGGCTCCGAGGATCCGTCAGTCGGGGAAGCCGCCGCTGGTTCGGGGCCTGCCGATTCGGCATATTGAAGGTCTGACGCAGTCCACTCAATCCCCTCAGGAACCTGCGATGTCTGATAGCTCCGCCACACTCAAGCGCACGCCCTTCCATGCCATCCACGTCGCTGCCGGCGCCAAGATGGTGTCGTTCGCCGGCTTCGAGATGCCGATTCAGTACGCGACGGGCATCACGGCCGAGCACAACGCGGTGCGAAAGGCCTGCGGCGTATTCGACGTGTCGCACATGGGCGAGTTCATCATCAAGGGCAAGCAGGCGATCGACTTCGTCACGTACGTGACCTCCAACGACGTCGCGGCGCTGCAGGACGGCCAGGTCCAGTACTCGGCGATCCTCACAGAGCAGGGCACCTTCGTCGATGACTGCTTGGTGTATCGCTACGCGGCCGATCACCTGATGATGGTCGTGAACGGCTCCAACAAGGACAAGGATCTCGCGCACATCCAGCAGTATCACGGCAAGTTCGATTGCACGCTGGTGGATGTCAGCGACGACATCGGCTTGCTCGCCGTGCAGGGCCCGCAGGCGCAGGAGATCCTGCAGGCGCTGACGCCGAAGGCGCTCGACGAGATCAAGTACTACTGGTTCACCGAGACGACGGTCGCAGGCATGCCGATGACGCTGTCGCGCACGGGCTACACCGGCGAGGATGGCTTCGAGCTCTATCACGATGCCAAGGACTCGGCGAAGCTCTGGGCCGCGTTGATGGCGACCGGTCGCATCGCGCCGGCCGGGCTCGGCTGCCGAGACTCGCTGCGTCTCGAGATGGGGATGGCGCTTTACGGCAACGACATCGACGATACCTACACGCCGCTCGAAGCCGGGCTCGGCTGGCTCGTGAAGATGAAGAAGGGCGACTTCGTCGGTCGCGCCGCGCTCGAGGCGCAGAAGGCTGCGGGAGTGCAGCGCAAGCTCGTCGGCTTCACCTTCGAGGAGAAGGCGATCCCGCGGCACGGGTATCCGGTGTTCGTGAACGGGCAGCCGAGCGGCGTCGTGATGAGCGGCATCATGAGCCCCAGCGTCGGTTGCGGACTCGGGACCGCCTACGTGCCGACCGCGCACGCCAAGGAAGGCAACACGATCGAGGTCGAGATCCGCGGCAAGCGCGTGGTCGGGACGATCGCCGCGTTCCCGTTCTGGAAGCAGGGAACGGTGAAGCGCTAGTATGAGCGTCCTCATCACGCTCACGGACGTCGAACCGGCCGTCCGCCTCAATGCCCTGCTTGAGGCGGACGACATCAAGACCTGGCTGGTCTCGCCGCTGGACGACCTGCCGAGTGAGGTGCGCAAGGCGCGTCCGGAGGTGATCGTCTTCACGGGCAGCCTGCTCGACCCGCAGACATTGGCGATCGCGCGTGAGCAGATGTGGGGCGGTGCTGCGGTGCTCGGGCTCGCCGACATCGGCGACCCGCAGCTGGACCAGAAGCTGAAGACCGTCGGCTTCGCGGACGTCCTCACGAAGCCGGTGACGGCCGAGGCGCTGCGGCAGAGCGTGGAGGAGTTGCTCGAGCGCGCGCGCATCACGCGCGAGACGGGGCTCTGGGGTGAGAGCGATGCCGTGCGTCAGGTGCTCGAAGCGATTCGGCAGATGGCGCCGGTGTCGAGCACCGTGCTCATCGAGGGCGAGAGCGGTACGGGCAAGGAGTTGGTCGCGCGGGCGATCCACAAGATGTCCCCGCGGCGCAGCAAGCCGTTCATTGCGGTGAACGTGGGTGCGCTGCCGGAGACGCTTCTCGAGAGCGAGTTGTTCGGCCACGAGAAGGGCTCGTTCACGGGTGCGGCGGAGCGTCGCATCGGCCGTTTCGAGCTGGCGGACGGCGGCACGCTGTTCCTCGATGAAATCGGTGAGGTGCCGCAGAGCACGCAGGTGAAGCTGTTGCGCGTGTTGGAGGAGCGCGAGGTCACGCGTGTGGGCGGCGCGCAGGCGATCCCGGTGAACGTGCGCGTCGTCGCGGCGACGAACCGTCCGCTGCGCGAGTCGGTGGCGATGGGAGGATTCCGCCCCGACCTGTTCTATCGCCTGAATGTGCTGCGCATCTATCTCCCGCCGCTGCGCGAGCGGCGAGAGGACATTCCGCTGCTCGTCCGGCGCTTCGTGCAGGAGTTCTCGCAGCAGCATGGCCGCGAGTTCCACGGGATTTCCGCGGAGGCGATGCGCGCGCTGTCCAATTACGGCTGGCCGGGCAACGTGCGTGAGCTCCGGAACCTGATCGAGTCGATGGTCGTGCTGGCCACGGGCCGGGAGATCGGCATCGCCGACATTCCGGCGGCGATTCGGGAGGGCGGCGCGGAGCGGCTGCTGCCGGTGCCCGTCGGGGCCATCCTGCGGGAGGAGAGCCGGGCCGAGGGTCGGGAACTGGAGTTCATCGTCCGGAGCTTGGTTGAGGTGAAGCTGCAGCTCGAGGAGCTGCGGCGCCGGGTGGATGAAGTGCGGTCAGAGCGGGACGCGTGGGCGGCGCAGGCGGGGGTGGTCGGGGCTTCGGCGGTGGGACCGCCGGGTGGGATCGGCGCGCTGCCGGCGGGGGTAGAGCCGCCCGGCGCGCTGCCGACTTCTGCGGTGACCATCACGCCTGGGATGACGATGGCGGAGATCGAGAAGGCGGCGATCCTGGCCGCGTTGCGTGAGACGAAGGGGAATCGTCGTAAGGCTGCTGAAGTCCTTGAGATCGGTGAGCGAACGCTCTACCGGAAGCTCAAGGAGTATCAAGTTCCTGAACAGTTCGGGGAGTGAATCGGGCGATTTTGCTCGGCACCCCTTCCAAACTGACCAGATATTGCACAGAATGAGGCGTGCTAGGCGGACTTGTCCGCCTACATGCCTAGGCCGACTCCCACCGTCTCGCCCCAGGACATCGTGACGCCGTCGCATCAGCCCGCTTCGAGCGAGGCCAGTTCGTTGATTGCTGGGAGCGTGCTCCCGCTTCAGCGCGCCGAGGAATTGATTGCGACGTTGAAGGATGTGGTCTCCGCCCGGATCACGGCGACTGAGAACGGATCGGTGGACACGATCCATGTGCTCGTGACCGGCGACACGCCGGCGAAGGCGGTGGTCCGGAACATCGAGAGCGCGCTGATGGCGCAGCTCGGGCTCAAGGTCGATCACCGCAAGATTTCCGTGGCCGCGACGACGCGCCGGCCCGTGACGGGCGAGCAGCCGATCGTGGAGCAGGCGTCGGCGCCGAAGCCGGGGAGCAGCGGTCGCCCGGTCTATTTCGAAGACGTGGAAGTCCGCGGTTCCCGGGCGCGTGGCGTGACCTGTCGTGTCACGCTGCGGATCGGCAGCGAGCAGTTCGCGGCCGAAGCCGAGGAGACGGTGCAGAGCGACCGGAGCCGAGTGGACGTGAGTGCGCGCGCCGCGTTGATGGCGCTGAGCCTTGCGGGTCCGACGGGCGGGATCTTCTCGCTCGAAGGCGCGAAGGTGATCACGGCATTCGAGCGCGAGTTCGTGTTCGCCGCGGTGATGGCGCGCAGCGGGCGTGAGCAAGTGTTGCTGACCGGCAGCGCGGAGATCCGCGACAGCGCGGAGACCGCGGCGGTACTGGCCGTGTTGGATGCCACGAACCGATGGATGGCGACGCTGGCATCGGGCGAGGGAATGCCCGTAATGGAAGAGCGTCGGGGCCCGCGCTAAGGCGCGGGTTTTTGCGTGTGTGGTGCAGGACAGCTAGGACAGCGGT
>PNKF01000022.1 GCA_013822285.1 Gemmatimonas sp. | reverse complement strand
GCCATCCAGGTGATGAACACCATCCTCGGCGGCTCGTTCTCGTCGCGCCTCAACACCAACCTGCGCGAGACCAAGGGCTACACCTACGGGGCCAACTCGGGATTCCAGTGGCGTCCGTTGCCCGGCGCCTTCGTCGCGAGCTCTGACGTGCGCACCGACGTCACCGACAGCTCGCTGGTCGAGTTCTTCAAGGAGATCCGCACGCTGCGCGATACGCCGGTGAGCGAGGCCGAGCTCGCGCGGGCCAAGGCATACATCGCCCTGGGCATTCCCGGTGATCTCGAGTCCACCGCACAGATTGCCGGACAGGTCACGGCATTGGCGCTCTTCAACCTGCCGCTCACCTGGCTGCAGGAGTATGTGACGGCCGTTAACGCCGTCACCGCGGCAGACGTGCAGCGCGTCGCGCGCCGGTATGTGCCCGATGACGCCGCAACCATCGTCGTCGTCGGTGACCTGAGCAAGGTGCGCGCGGGCATCGAGGCTTTGAACCTCGGCACGATCAGCGTGGTGGGCGTCGAGGAGCTGGCCCAACCGTGAGTGACCGCGCGCGGCTGCGCACCGCCTTCCAAGGAGAGCTGGGCTCGTTCTCTGACGAGGCCATCCAGCAACTCTACGGGGGCGATGTGCAGCGCCTGCCGTATCGTGACTTTGCCGACGTCACGGCTTCGGTCGTGTCAGGCGTCGCCGACCGTGGCGTGTTGCCCATCGAGAACACGATGGCTGGTTCCATCGCGGGCGCGCACGATGCTATCTCCGCCATGCCTGGTTTGCATGCGGTCGCCGAGACCGTCGTCGCGGTGCACCACTGCTTGCTTGGACCGCCCAACACGACCTTCGAGCAAGTGACGAGCGTGCTTTGCCATCCGGTCGCGCTCTCGCAGTGCCAGAAATTCTTCGCCGAGAACCCGCAGCTCGAGGTGCATCCCTCGTACGACACCGCAGGTGCCGCGATGGATGTCTCGAAGATCGGCGATCCCGCGTTCGCGGCCGTCGCGAGCCGTCGCGCCGCGTTGCATTACGACCTCAAGGTGCTGCGCGCCGACATCGAAGACCGCGCCGACAACCAGACGCGCTTCCTCGCGCTCTCGCGCGCACCGCAGCCGCTGCCCGATGGCACGCCAGCCCGCACCATGGTCATGGTCACCACCGGCGACGCGCCTGGCTCGCTGCTCGCCGTGCTCACGCCACTCGCCACACATGGCGTCAGCATCCGCCGCCTCGAGTCGCGCCCTACGGGCGAGCCGTGGAGCTATCGCTTCTTCATCGAGTTCGACCACCAGGTCGGCGACGCGCGCGCGACCGCCGTCATGCAGGAAATCGCGACGCGCTCGGCGATGGCACGCTTTCTCGGAACCTTCCCGCGCTGGGGCGCCGGGCGCCGCGGCAGCATCGGGTGGAGCTCGGGCGCCATCTCGCCCGTCTGATCACGCCCAGCCGCGCACTCAGCGCGGCTTGCGCCACTCCGCCGAGATGATGCTCTTGAGGCCGCCGCGCACGTTGAAGTCACCGACGATCTTCATCGACCGCGGCTGCGCGACCGCGACGAGATCGTCGAGGATGCGGTTCACGACGCGCTCGTAGAAGATGCCGTCGTTGCGGAAGCTCCACAGATAGAGCTTGAGGCTCTTCAGCTCCAGGCACACGGCGTCCGGCACGTACGTGATGTTGATCGTCGCGAAGTCCGGGGCGCCGCCCTTGAGCAGGGCGAGTTCCGTCGCGTCGGATTCCACGCCACCCAGCGGGCAGAGCGACGTGAACTCCGGCGTCGTCATGAAAATCTCGTAGTCCCGGTCCGCGTACGGGTTCGGGAAGGTCTCCAGCAGTTCTGGCTGTGGCATAGTCGGTCAGGAATCGCGCAGACGGCGCGAATGGTCATCAAGGATGCGCCGTTCCTCGTCGGTGAGTCCGTCGAGGCCGTGCGTGAGAATCTTGTCGAGAATGGCGTCGACCGTTGGCGGCGCCTGTGGTTCCGCGGCGGCGCGCGGCGGCGCCGGACGCTCGGGCTCGCTGCGACGACGCGCAGCCGCCGCATTGCTGCGCGCGACGACGTCGTCGATCGTCTCGCGTTGGCCACGGGCCCTCGGCGACGACTTCGGCACCGCACGCGGCGGTTGGTCTTCGGGTGGTTCGTCCGGCTGCGCCGACACACCCTCGCGAATACGCTCCACGAGCAACACGTGCGTCGCCCGGGTGAACAGCCATGCGGAGCCGAGCCCGCCGAGGTGCGCCAGTGCAGCGGCACCGCCACCGATGGGCTCTTGCAGCGCGGCCAACAGCAACACCGCGGCGACGAACGCCGCCGCCCAGCGCGTGCGCACGGTGAACCCACCAGCTAACACGCGTTCTTCGGCACCCCAGCGCAACGCATGCGCCGCCAGCACGCCCAGCGCGAGGCTCGTCGCGCCGAGCAATGGAGCCGCGCCGCCTACGAACAGATGCACCATCCATCCGCCGAGCGCCGCGAACGCGCCGAAGCCCATGAAGCGTCGCGGGCCCCAGAGCCGTTCGAGCCGGGGCCCGAACACCAACAGCACGTAGACGGCGAGCGCCAGGATCATCGCGCTGGGCTGCACGAGCGAATATGTCGCCGCGGACCACCACCGTCCCGCATCGAGATCGCCGCGGTGGAATGCCAGGGCGTCCACCAAGACTTCCGGACGCAGCACCGTCCAGCGCAGGAAATGCACGCCGACGAGCGCCACGACGAGCGCGAACGTCGCTGGTGGCACCAGCGGCGATCGGTCGTCGGAGCGGACGGCGATGCTCATGGCGCTAGCGCAACCCGGTGGGCGGCGCGAGCCGCATGGCGAGGCGGGTGTCGGCGTGGACCGCCATCACCTGCTCGAGCAGCGAGGCCCAGCGACGATCCAGCACCGCAGCGTTCTCGCCAACGGGCGGATGAATCACGACCTGCGTCGCCGCGCTCGCCGCATGCGCTTCTTCCACGAGCCGCAGCAGCATCGAGTCCGACGTGTCCTCGCGCGGGATCAACACCAAGGCGTGTGCCACGCCACCGGCGGCCGCGACCTTCAGCGTTTCGATCGCGCGATCGAGCGCGGCTTCACCGCCGCCGAACTCCACCGTCACCTGCACCAGCGCCAGCTGTGGCAGCAACGCCGGCAACTCGGTCGGCCGCATGCCGTCGGTATCGAGCATCACCGGCACCGTCGGCTTCGCCCCATCGAGCGCCGCCTTCAGGAATGCCACGCTGCCCAGCGGATCCCGCCCGCTGATGGCCACCGAATGGAACGTCGAGCGCTGCAGCTGGCGCTGCAGCTCGCGAATCAGCGCGGGCGCGAGATACATCGTCGCCGTCTCTGCCTCACCGGCAAAGCGGACAAACAGTTGGCGACGTCCGGCCCATGGCCCGAACGCCTGGACACCCGCCGGGATTCCCGCGAGCGCAGCGGCCATCGGCATACCTGCAGTCATTCCATCTCCTCCTTAGCCGCGCACGGCATCGAGCGCGATGCGTTCACACAGTTCGGGAAACCCGATGCCCGCCGCCTGCGCGGCCTGCGGCACCAAGCTCGTTCCCGTCATACCCGGCAGCGTGTTCGCCTCGAGGCAGAACAAGCGTCCCGTTGGATCGTAGCGGAAGTCCACGCGCGCGCAGCCCCGAAGCTTGAGGGCTCCATACGCCAAGACCGCCAGGCGCTGCACCTCGTCACGCACCGCCTCGGGGATCGGCGCCGGAAACAGCTCCTCCGCCATGCCCGGCGTGTACTTGCACTCGTAGTCGTAAATGTCGTGCTTGGGGATGATTTCGCCAACCGGCAACACCGTCCCACCGAGGACCCCGACCGTCAGCTCTCGGCCCGGTACGAAGGCCTCCAGCATCACCTCATCGTCGTGCTGAAAGGCCAGCTCGACCGCGGGGACCAGGGCCGCCGGGCTGTCGATGATCGACAGGCCCACCGTCGAACCTTGCTTGGAGGGCTTCACGACAACCTTCGCCCCCAGTGCCGCGAACGTCTCGGCGGCATACGCCGGTTCCCGCCACCGCGTCGCCGTCGTCGCCGTCAGCATGCGCCATTCCGCCGTCGGGACACCGGCCGCCCGGAACAACTGCTTGGAAAGATCCTTGTCCA
This sequence comes from Gemmatimonas sp., assembly GCA_013822285.1. Lineage (GTDB taxonomy): Bacteria > Gemmatimonadota > Gemmatimonadetes > Gemmatimonadales > Gemmatimonadaceae > Pseudogemmatithrix. Next base: position 15,265 of record PNKF01000022.1, on the reverse strand, counting down.
TCGCCAACGCGCTGCCCAGCACGCCACTGCCCGTGTAGCGCACACCGGCCAGGTCGAGCAGGGCTTGGATCGTGCCGTCCTCGCCAGCACCGCCATGCAACGCCAACCAAGTGACATCCGCCGCACGCGCCGCCGGCAGCACCGCAAAGGGATCCGGATGCGGATCGGCTTCGGTCACCGAATGCCCGCGCTCGCGCAGGGCGGCCGCCACGCGGCTGCCGCTCGACAGCGAGACCTCGCGTTCCGCGGAACTCCCGCCCAAGAGAACCAGGATCTTCACGTCAGCGCGCCATCAGGAACTGCAGCAGGTCGCTGCGGGTGAGGATGCCCTGCACCGTGCCGTGCTCACGCACCAGCACCGCGGGGTTGTGGCGGCCCAGCATCTTCACCGCGGCATCGGCTGCCGTGTTCGACTCCACCACCGGGAATGGCGCTTCCATCACGTCACTCACTGTGCGGTCGAGCACCTTCGTGTCCTCGAGGCCGCGCACGCTGAGCACCTGTTCGCTCACCGAACCCACGCAGGCCGCGCCGTCCATCACCGGCAACTGCGACACATCGTGCAGGCGCATCAGGCCCAACGCCTGACGTACCAGCTGGCCCGGCTGCGCGCTCACCAGTGCGGGAATCTGTCCGCCCTTGGCCGCCAGCAACTGTCCCAGCGTCACCTTCTCGGCGTCGAGCAGCTGGTTCTCGCGCATCCACTCGTCGTTGAAGACCTTCGAGAGATAGCGCTCGCCCGTATCGCAGAGCACCGTCACCACACAGGCGTTGGGATCGTTCACGCGACGCGCGACACTCAGCGCCGCGTGGGCGATCAGGCCCGCGCTGCCGCCGACGAACAAGCCTTCTTCGCGCGTGAGTCGACGCGCCATGGTGAACGCATCGCGATCGCTCACGGTGATGTAATCGTCGAGCAACGAGAGATCGAGCGTGCCCGGCACCTTGTCCTGCCCGATGCCCTCGACCTTGTACGGCGCACCCTGCGGATGATTCTTGCCGCCGCTACGCCACACTTCCGCGAGAATCGAGCCCACCGGATCCGCGCCGACGATTTGGATCTTCGGATTCTTCTTCTTCAGGTAGCGCGCCACGCCGGTGATCGTACCGCCCGTACCGGCGCCCGCCACGAAGTGCGTGATCTTGCCGCCCGTCTGTTCCCACAGCTCAGGACCCGTGGTCGCTTCGTGCGCTTCCGGATTCGCCTGGTTGTAGAACTGGTCGGCGAGCACCGCACCCGGCGTCTCCTTCGCGATGCGCTTCGCCATCGAGGTGTAGCTGTCCGGATGCTCCGGCGGCACGGCCGTCGGCGTGATGATCACATCGGCACCGAACGCCTTGAGCAAGCGCACCTTCTCCTGGCTCATCTTGTCCGGCATCGTGAAGATGCACTTGTAGCCCTTCAGCGCCGCCGCGATCGCCAAGCCGACGCCGGTGTTGCCGCTCGTGCCTTCGACGATCGTGCCGCCAGGCAGCAGCTTGCCCTCGCGCTCGAAGCGCTCGATCATCGGCAGGCCGATGCGGTCCTTCACCGAACCACCCGGGTTGAAGAACTCCGCCTTCCCGTACACCGGCGTCTGGATGCCGGCGGTGACTTTGTTCAGGCGGATGAGCGGCGTCCACGCGATCGTGTCGAGCACGTTCGCGTACGGCGTCTTGTGGCGAGGATGTTGGTCAGACATGGCGGACGGATGTTGGGGGGTGCGGCGCAAGCCACGGACGGCGCGCCGCATCTCTCGAATCTACGCCCGCCCCGACGGCGGAGCGATGGGCGAGCCGACGCCGCGGCGAGCACCGGCCTAGCCCTCGCCGCGCGCCTTCGCCGAGAGCTCGGCGAGAAGCGTCAGTGCCTGCAACGGCGTGAGCGCGTTGGGGTCGATCTCCCGCAGGCGCTCCACCAGCGGATCCGGTGCCGCGAACAGCGCCAATTGGTCGCCGCTGGGCGGCATGGCCGGCACCGCCGCCGCGCGCGCCGTGCCGGCCAACGCCGGCACGAGTTGCTCGCCTTCCAGCACCTTGAGCAGCGCCCGCGCCCGCGCGATCACCGGCCCTGGCAACCCCGCCAAGCGCCCCACCTCGATGCCATACGACCGGTCCGCGCCGCCGGGCCGCAGCCGGTGCAAGAACAGGATGCGCTCGCCGGCCTCCTCGACCGCCACGTTATAGTTGCGCACTGATACGAATTCATCGGCCAGCTGCGTCAGCTCATGATAGTGCGTGGCGAAGATCGTCTTGCAGCGCACGCGTTCGTGCAGGTGCTCGCTCACCGCCCACGCGATGCTCAGGCCGTCCCAGGTCGCCGTGCCGCGCCCGATCTCGTCCAGCAACACCAGCGAGCGTGCCGTCGCGCTGTGCAGGATCGCGCTCGTCTCGGCCATCTCCACCATGAACGTCGATTGCCCACGCACGAGGTTGTCGCTCGCGCCCACGCGCGTGAACACGCGGTCGCAACGCCCCACCCGCGCCGCCGTCGCCGCGACGAAGCTGCCCATCTGCGCCATGAGCACGAGCAGGCCCACTTGGCGCAGGATGGTGCTCTTGCCCGCCATGTTCGGGCCCGTGAGGATGATCATCCGCGCATCCGGCGCCAACGTCACGTCGTTCGGGATGAACTGGTCGCGTGGCATCATCCGCTCGACCACCGGATGGCGTCCGCCCGCGATCTCGAGTACGGCCTCGTCGTCCACGCGGGGACGCACATATCCCTCGCGCGCCGCGACCTCCGCCAGCGAGGCGAGGACGTCGAGTACCGCCACGCGCCCGGCGATCGCCTGCAGTTGTGCCACGGCACGTCCCGCCTCGGCACGCAGCCCCTCGAACACCCGCCGCTCGATCGCTTCGATGCGCTCGGTGGCGCCGAGGACCTTCTCTTCGAATTCCTTGAGGGCCGGCGTCACGTAGCGCTCGGCGCCCGTCAGCGTCTGCCGACGCTGATAGTCCGCCGGCACGTGGTCGCGGTGCGCATTCGTGATCTCGATGTAATAACCGAAGACGCGGTTGTATCCGACCTTCAGCGAACTGATCCCCGTGCGTTCGCGCTCCTGCGCCTGCAGGGCGGCGATCGCATCCTTGCCGCCGGTTGCCACGGCGCGCAGATCGTCGAGCTCGGCGTCGACGCCCATCGCGATGGTCTCGCCCTCGCCGAAGGACAGCGGGGGTCGCTCGACGAGCGTGCTGCGGATGCGCGCCGCGAGCGTGGCGGCATCGTCCCAGCGGTCGACGACCTCGCGCAGCACCCCCGCGATGCGCAGGCGACGCAGCGCAGTGAGCACGCCGGGCAAGCGCGCGAGCGAATCGCCCAGCGCCCGCAGTTCGCGCGGTGTCGCGCGCTGCGCGGCAGACTTGCCGGCCAAGCGTTCGACGTCACGCACACCATCAAGGGCCTCGCGCAGCGCGGCGCGCGCCGTGCCGTCTGCGTGCAAGGCCTCGACGGCATCGAGGCGCGCATCAATCGCCGCCACATCGGTCAGCGGCGCGAGGATCCATTGCCGCAGCAACCGCGCACCCATCGGCGTCTGCGTGCGATCGAGCACCGAGAGCAGCGTCCCCGCGGTCTCCTCGCCGCCGCGCAGCGACTCCACCAGCTCGAGATTGCGGCGCGTCATCTCGTCCAGCGGCATCACGCCACCGGGACGCTCCACCACCGGTCGCGTGAGATGCGGCAAACCGCTCGGCTGCACATCGCGGAGATACCGCAACAGTGCGCCCGCGGCACCGAGGGCGGGCGCGTCGGCGGCCTGAATGCCAAAACCCTCCAACGAGGCGACCGCGAATTGCTGCGCCAGCGCATCGGCCGCGCGCTCGTGGTCGAACTCCCAGGCTTGGCGTGCGGTCACCAAGGCGCCGAGCGGCGCCAGCGGCGCGTCGAGCGCCTCGTGGCTCCCACCGTCGGACGACGGCACCACCACCTCGCGCGGCGCGAGCCGCGCCAAGACCGCGTCCGCATCGCCCTGCGTGGTGGTCACGAGACGGAACTCGCCCGTCGAGAGATCCGCCGCCGCGATGCCGACCTGGAACGCGGCGCCGCGCGGCGCGTGCAGCGCGGCGTCGCTCGCCTGCGCGCGCAGCACCACGGCACAGAGAAAGTTGTTGCGCGCGCTGTCGAGCAAGTCGTCGCTGAATGCCGCGCCGGGGGTGATCGTCTCGATCACCTCGCGCTTGACGATGCCCTTCGCGAGCTTGGGATCTTCCACTTGCTCGCAGATCGCCACGCGGAATCCCTGCGCGACGAATCGCCGCAGGTACTCATTCGCCGCCTTCACGGGAATGCCGGCCAGCGGCACTTCGGCCGCGCCGCCGTTGTTCCGCGACGTCAGCGTCAGGCCCAGCACACGCGCGGCGACTTCGGCGTCCTCGTAGAACATCTCGTAGAAGTCGCCCATCCGGAAGAACAGGATCGCGTCCGGGTGCCGCGCCTTGATCTCTCGGTACTGCGCCATCAACGGCGTCTCGCCGCTTCCCTTCACGGCCGCCGCACCTGCGCCAGGAATGCGTCGGCGCGCGCGTTCAACTTGTACGCTTCCATCGCCGCGGTCGCGGCGCCACGCGTCGCGTAGTAGCCGAAGCGCACGCGGAATGGCGCCACGCTGCCGTCGACCCGCGTGTCATAGCCGCGCTCGCGCATCTCGGCGGCGAAGGTGGCAGCTTCGTCGGCCGTGGGAAACGCGGCGATCTGCACGGACCAAGCCATCGCACCCGCCGCTGCGTTGCCGCCCGCGTTGCCGCCGCCTGCGGGGCGCGGCGGCGTTGCCGGCGCAGCGCCGCGCACCGACCGTGAGGTATCCGCGGGAACCGCAGCCACCTGCCGCGCCGCGAGCAGGCGGTCGCGCAACACCTTCGCGTCGTCGAAGCTCGGCCATTCCAGCAAGCTGCGCTCGAGATACCGCAGCGACGCGGCCGTGTCCGCGCGCATGAGCTCCCCCTGTGCCAGGCGCAGCATCGCGCGCGGCGCGAAGCTCGAGCGTTCGTGCTCCAACATCACGCGCATGTAGTCGCGTTGCGCCTGGTCCCAGTTCTCGGCCAGTGTCGCGCGCCAGAAGAGCACTTCGGCCTCGTCGGCCGACCGTGGTTCGGTGGCGTTCAGCAGCGAATCCACGAGGGCGCGGCCTTCGGGACCATTGCCGTCGTTGACGAGCCGCTGCGCGCGGCGGAAGATCTCCGCGCGCGCGCTGGCCGCGGGTGGCGCGGCCTGCGCGTCGACCGAGACGCCCGTACACAGCACGACGGCCAGCACGGCCACCGCACGACGCATCACGCGAATCATCACCCGACGCATCACGCGGCGCGCCGTGTGCCGCTCGGCGGCGTGATCGCCAACAGCAGGGAGACCACCACCTGCTCCTCGCTCGAGACGCGTGTGTCCTTCAGCGTTGCGTCCGCGGCATGCAGGTGCGGCAGCGCGCGGGCGACGTCGGCGACGGTCCACTTGGGCACGGCGCGCGCCCAGCACTTCACGGCGTCGCCCCACGAACGCCCGGTGTACACGCTGCCACCTTCCTTCAAGAGCGTGAAGAACTCGCTTTCAAGTCGGCTCGCCGACAAGCCGCGTGCGCGCGCGGCGCAGCCCCAACCAATCGCCAGCATCTGCGCCGTCAGTGCGAGCACCGTCGTCACGCCCGACTGCTTGGGCTGCGAGAGTACGTCGCGCACGATGGCGATCGCACCGGCCGTATCGCGCTGCGCGGCCCGGTCCAACAAGTCCGCCAACGTCACGCCAGGACGCACGCCCGTCAGGGCTTCCACCGCGGCCTCGTCGATCGCGGCACCGTTGACGTACGCCGCGAGCTTGCGCAGCTCGCCCGCGAGCATCGGCAAGTCACTCCCCGCGTAGCTGGCGAGGCGCTCCGCGGCACCGGGCGTGATGCTGGCAGCACAGCGCTCTTTCGCTTCCTTCGCGATCCACTTGAGCAGGTCTTCGCCTTCGAGCTCCTTGAACTCGAACATGCTGCCGGCCTTCGCGAGCCAGGGATCCAGTTTCGTCGCCGTGCTCGGCACCACCAGCAGCAACACGACCTCGGCGGCGGGCTTCGCGAGATAGCGTTCGAGGCGTTCGCGCTGCGGCTTCTTCATCGCGCCGGGATCGCGCAGCACCACCAGGCGGCGTGCCGCCAACATCGGCAGCGCTTCGAGCGCCGCGGAGAGTCCGCTCACCTCGACTTCGGCGCCGCGCAACACGTCGCAGTTGAAGTCGCGCGTGCTCTCGTCGACGGCGTGCGCCATGACCAAGCGCACCCATTCTTCCTTCAGGTGGTCATCCGCACCGTGGAAGACGTACACCGGGTCGAAGCCCCCGGTCTCGAGGGCCGTCCGTAGCGACTTGAAGCTGGTGGCGGCCATAGGCTGGCAATATAGCCGTCTCGACGACCCCTTCGAGCGGCGATTCCGTGCGCGGCGGCGTGGAGGATTGCGCGTGCAGTCGCGCATGGAGCCGCGCCGAGAAGTCCGACGACACCCGCAGCGGCGTCGCGTTGCGCGCCTGCAAGAGCCCGATGCGCAACAAGCGGTCGTAGCGTCGGCAACGCGTACAGCGATCGGTGTGCATCCGCATCGCCATCGCCTCGCTTCCGGGCAGTTCACCGGCAAGCCACGCGAGGTGCTGAGGACGGAAATCGGAGCAGCGCATGAGCAAGACCGGGCGGAGGCGGGGAGACACCGGATGAAGGACCGGCGCAAATGACGAGACGCCCTCCGATACCCTGGAGGGCGCCCCGCGTTCCGGACTGCATGGCCTTCGGAGGTCCCACCCCCCTTCCGTGCCTACTGCAGCGCCGGCCCGACGATCTCGGCGAAGCTCGCCCGCGCCCGGTTCAGGCGCGACTTCACGGTGCCGAGGTTGCAATGCGTGATTTCCGCGATCTCCTCGTACGAGCGGCCTTCCAGCTCGCGGAGCACGAACACCTCGCGGTGATGCTCCGGCAGCTGTGCGACCGCCGCCTCCACCTGCTCGCGCACATGGCGCTTCCGGTAGAGCTCGTCCGGCGCCATCGAGCTGTCCTCGAACTCCAGCGGACGCTCTTCGTCGTCCCAGCCCTGCGTCATCGTCTGGAAGAGCACCAGCGGATTGCGCGAACGGTTGCGCAGCTCGTTCTTCGCCAGGTTCGAGGCAATCGTGTAGATCCAGGTCGAGAACTTCTTCGCCCCGTCAAAGCGCGCGATGTGGCGGTGCACGCGGATGAAGGCCTCCTGGACCAGATCCTCCGAGCGCTCGCGGTCACCCACCGTGCGGTAGATGAAGTTGAGGAGTCGGTTCTGGTAGCGATCCACCAAGACATCGAAGGCGCGCGATTGACCGCGCAAGTAGGCCGACACCAAGGCGCCATCATCAAGCTTCTTAAGCTCGACCAGCGACGTATAGCCCGTTCCGATGTCCTGCAGCTTCAGCGCGACGCTTCCCATACTCTCCTCGTGGTGGAGATCTCGGTGGGTGCTTCCCCGCCGATAGGAAGTGCAGGGGTCGTGCCAAACCCAGCGCGCGAGCTAAGTCCTTATTTCACAACGCTTAATGACACCTTAATCTGTCCAATTCGTCCACTTACACGCACAGCGGTGTCACCCGCGGAGGACACCGTCGAAGCCCGCTACATATAGAATGGTCGAAATCGTCTTGGCATCGGTGATCTCGCCATCCCGAATCATCGCCAAGACGCGCGACATCGCGAGCGGGTGGACTTCCATGAACTCATCCGCCTCCCGGGCTGACTCGCCCTGCGTCAGGCCGGTCGCCGCGAACAAGTGGATCTTCTCGTTCGTGAAGCCCGGCGCCGTCCAGATGCTCGTGAGCGGCACCAAGCGCTCGCAGCGGCAGCCGACTTCCTCCAGCAACTCGCGCCGCGCGCACTCCTCCGGCCGTTCGTTCGGCTCGAGCCGGCCGGCCGGAATCTCCCACAGGTAGCCGCCCGTCGCGTAGCGGTACTGCTTGATCAGCAACAGCTGCGGATCAGGACCATCGAAGTCGCTCAACACGGGCAACACGGCCGCGGCGCCAGGATGGTAGATGAGCACCTGATCGCCCACGTTGCCGTCGGGATACCGCACCTGGTCCACATGCGCATCCAAGAAGCGATGCTGCCACTGCCGCTCGCCGCCCACGCGGCCCGGCTGTTCCGTCATGCATCCTCCGTCGGATCGTCCGTCGCCGACACCACCGCGCAGTCCCCGTGCCCCAGCGCTTCAAGCGGCGCCCCAATCGTCGCCGGATCGCCAACGGCAAGCACGAGCAAGCGTGCGGGATCGAGCTGCTCCTGCGCCGCCCGATGCACGTCCTCGACCGTGATTGCCTGCACGCGGTCGCGATACGTGCGGAACCACTCCGCCCCGAGGCCATGCACCGTCGCGCCGGCCAACGCACCAGCGACGGCCGCCGTCGTCTCGAAGCGAATCGGGAACACACCCGCCAAGTATTCCGTCGCCAACGACAGCTCGGCGACCGTCGGCGGCGCGGCGCGCATGGCGTCGATCTCGCGCAGGATCTCCTGCACCGCGCGATCCGTCACCTCGCTCTTCACCGCCGTGCTCACCACGAACGGCCCCGCGCCACGACGCGCATCGAATCCTGAACTCGCCCCATACGTGAAGGCATGCCGCTCACGCAGGTTGAGGTTGATGCGCGACGAGAACAGGCCGCCGAGAATCGCGTTCATCACGGTGATCGCGAGGTAGTCGGGATGGCTGCGCGCCACACCGACGTGTCCCACGCGCAGCTCCGACTGTGGTGCGTCCGCCTTCGTGACGATGCGCGTACGGCGCGACTCCGGACGCATGGTCGCGTGCACGACGCCAGCGCTTCCGGCGGCTGCTGCCGACGACGTCCAGTCGCCCATGTGGCGTGCGGCCAGCGCCACGGCAGCATCGACCGTGATGTCGCCCACGAAGAACAGCGTCGTCGTGCGTGGGCCGTAGTGCGCGGCATGAAAGGCACGCAGCGCCTCGCGTTCGAGCCTGCGCACACTCGCCGCCTGTCCGCCGATCGGCCGCCCATACCGCGCGCCGGCATACACGAACCCCGTGAAGCGGATGTCCGCGAGCCCGCGCGGCTCCGCCAGCAACTGCGCCAGGTCGTCGAGCCGCTCCTCGCGCCTGCGCGCCACATCCGCCGCCGGAAACGACGGCGCGCGCAGCAACTGCGAGAAGAGCGAGAACGCCGCCTCCAGCCGCGACGGCGTCACCGTTACGCGCGCGACCGTCGAATCCCAATCGGCCGACGCATCGAAGCTCGTACCCAGCCCTTCGAAGCGATCGGCGATCGCCGCGCCGTCGAGCGCGCCGCTGCCTTCCGCCAGCGTCCGCGCCGTCAAGGCGGCAACGCCATCGTGCGCCGCCGGATCGCCCGCCGCACCGGCATCGACCAGCGCCAACACCGTCACGATCGGCAGTCGCCGCATCGGTGCCACCACCACGCGCAGCCCGTTCGGCAGCGTCGTCTCGGCGGTCTCGGGAAACTGATACGGCCGCACGGCACCAGGTGATGGTCGCACGGCGCTGTTCACGGTGCGGCTCACGCCGCCTCCTGCGCCGCAGGCTTCGGGACATAGCTCAGCGAGACGCGATTGTCCTCGCCGAGCCAGCGCTGCGCCGCGGCCTGCAGGGCCGCCACATCCACCGCGCGATAGCGGGCCAGCTCGTCGTTCAGCCGCCGTGGATCGCCATAATAAGTAGCAAACTGAGACAATTTATCGGCGCGCTGCCCCGCCGACTGCAACTGCAGCAGCCAGCTGGCTTCGATCAACGCCAGCGCACGCTCTCGCTCCGCCGGCGCCACACCGTCACGCCGCAGCCGCTCCACTTCTGCCACCAAGGCCTCGAGCGCCGTCGACACCGGCACACCGGGGCGCGCCGTCACGTCGCAGATCAGCAGGTCCGCGCCCTTCGTCAGGTCGAAAGTGAACGCCCCCGCGTCGCTGGCCACGCGCTGCTCGCGCACCAATGCGCGCGGCAAACGCGCGCCCTCGCCCAAGCCGAGCACGGACGCGAGCAGCGCCAACGCGTACCACCCGTCGGAGCCGCAGGGCGGAACGCGAAACGCCAAGAACGTCCGCGCCGCGGCCACGTCATCCTCCACCACCTCGCGCCGCCAGGATCCGAAGCGAGGCGGAAGCTCCATCGGCGGCAACGCCGGGCGCCCCACACCCCTCGGAATCCCACCGAAGTGTCGCTCGACCATCGCCAGCGCCGCCTGCGGCTCAAAGTCCCCGACGATGCTCAACACCGCGTTGTCCGGCGTGTAGTACGTCCGGAAGAACTCCGCCACATCTTCGAGGCTCGCCGCCGAGAGATCGTCCATCGAGCCGATCAGCGAGTGGTGGAACGGATGCTCCGGCGGGAAGCACAGCGCCGGCAACCGCTCCCACCACGTGCCATACGGCTGGTTATCCACCGACCAGCGCCGTTCGTTCTTCACCACATCGCGCTGCGTATCGAGCTTCTCCTGCGTCATCGCGGGCAGCAAGCGTCCCATGCGATCCGCCTCGAGCCACAACGCCAGCTCCAGCTGATGCGCCGGCACCGTCTCGAAGTAGTTCGTGCGGTCGAGCCAGGTCGAGCCGTTCAGCGTCCCGCCTGCGCGCTGCACCAACTCGAAGTGCTCGTTCGCACCCACGTGTTCGCTGCCTTGGAAGAGCATGTGTTCGAACAAGTGCGCGAAACCGGTGCGGCCCTCGCGCTCGTTCGCCGAGCCGACGTGATACCACAGGTTCACCGCGACGATCGGCGTCGCATGGTCTTCGGACAGCACCACGCGCAGTCCGTTCGCCAGGGTGTGCGTCGCAATCGGCAGCTGCAGCGTGGAATCAGGCACGCGCCACCGCCAGCAGGCTCTGTCCGAACGGCGGTCGCAGCACGTTGCGCTCGAAGGCATGCACCCACGGGAAGATCGCGCGGTCAAACAAGCGCACCGACGCCACCTTGAACTCGCGCTGCCGCAGCAGCACGAACGACGCCCACCACGCGAAGTACCCCACCGCGTTGAAGTAGTCGAGCCGTTCGATGGTGAAGCCCGCGTCGGTCAGCGCGGTGCGCAGCCCGGGCTTCGTGTAGCGACGAAAGTGCCCGAAGTCCTTGTCGATCGGCGCGTACAGCTCGGGTCGTGCCGGCACGAACAGGCAGAGATGCCCCTGCACCGGCGCGAGCAACGTCCGCCAGCGCCTGAGCTCCTCGACATCATGGCGGATGTGCTCCAACACATTCACCGCGACGATGGCGTTCCACCCCGCCCCGACCGGAAGATCCGCCGCCGTTCCATGAATGACCGTGCGCCCCGGTTGATCGCGCCGCAGGCGCTCCGCAAAGCGTTGTTCCGGTTCGACCGCCGTCAGCTGCGTGATCGTCGGCACGGCTGCCAGTTCGGCCGTGAGCTGGCCGATGCCGGCCCCCACCTCGGCGACGCGCCCGCGCAAGTACGGCGAGAACTCGCGGATGAGCGCTTCGCGATAGTTGCGCGCCTCGTTCAACGCCGCAAACTCGAAGTCTTCGGTCGCGGCGGCGGCGTTCGGTTGTTCACTCTGCACGGATGCTCCGTCGCTCCAGGCGAATCACCAGGTGAATCACCACTGGACCACGCGGGCCAGCGGCGCCTTCACCGTCTCTCCAAAGAAGTAGCCGGGCTGCCGCAGCACCCGTCCCCACACGCCGTCCGTGCGCGTCGGCGAGCCATACGCCGTCAGCCCCTCGCGGCGTGCCACGGTCTCGGCGCGCATCACATGGAAGGGATCCGACACCACGATCACCGTATCGAGCCGTCGTGCGCGGAGCAGTCGCGCCACGCCGGCCAGCGATTGGCTCGTCGTACGCCCTTCGTTCTCGAGCAGGATGGCGGAGTCCGGCACGCCGGCCGCCAGCGCATACAGGCGGCTCACAGCGGCCTCCGACGCGGTGTCTCCCTCTGCGACGCCGCCCGTCAGCACCAAGCGTGGCGCGACTCCGCGGCGGAACAGCGACACCGCATGATCCAGACGCGCACGCAGCACCGGCGATGGTCGCCCGCGATACTGCGCCGCCCCGAGCACCACGATGGCTTGTGCCGATCGCGCTTCATCGTGCATCGCCGCGTACAGCACCGACGCCGCCGATGCGAGCCAGAGGCCCACGACGACGCCGACGACCAGCGAGATACGACGGCGCGGGGACCAGGAGCGGAACGGCATGTCCAAAATTACCCCGCCACACGCCCGAGAGACATTGGCGCCTTAGCGCCCGAGCCCGAGGACGGCGAGCGCCGACGCGTCGAGCGTGGCGTCGAGGTCGAGATCCGAGCATGCCGATGCCGCCACACCGTCCAGCTGCTGCAACACGACACGGCCAATCAACGCCGTCGCGATGCGCGGTCGCAGGTTCGTTGCCTGCAGCAGCGCCGACGCCAGACGCGTCGCGGCCGTGAGGCGCTCGGCACTCAGCTCGGGCGCACGGGCGCGCAACGACGCATCGTGCAGCAGGCCGGACAACAGCGCGCGCTGCGCGCGGCGCTCCGCGCTGCCCGCCACGCTGCGCCACGCCTCCAACGGATCCGGCGATGCCGCGGCCGCTTCCAGCGCGGCGACATCCTCGGCGACCAGTCGCTCCGCGAGGGTGGCGAGCAGACGGTCCTTTCCGTCGAAATGGTACAGGACCAACGCCTTGCTCACCCCTGCCGCGCGACCGACGCCCTGCAATGACAGCGCCGCCACGCCCTCGGCGGCACCGACCCGCACGGCCGCGTCGAGGATCCGCGCGGCGGTGTCAGCGCGTGACATCGCTGCCCGGCAACGGTGCCTGCACGCGATACCCGCGTTCCGTCAGCTGCGCCGCGAAGGCGTCCTGTGCATGTGGCTCGCCATGCACGAGGAACACGTCTTCGAGCTTCGGCGATGTCTCGCGCACGGTGTCGACCCAGCGTTGCAGCTCCATGCGATCCGCATGCGCGCTGTAGCCGTTGATCACCGCCACCTTCGCGTGTAGCTCGACTTCCTCGCCGAAGATCTTCAGCGTCGGCCGCCGTTCCACGATGCGGCGCCCCAGCGTGTGGTTGGCCTGGAAGCCCACGATCAGCACCGTGGTGCGGGGATCCGAGGCGCTGTAGGCCAGGTGATGCAGGATGCGGCCCGATTCGGCCATGCCCGAGGCTGCGATCACGATCATCGGCCCCGTTCGCCGCATCATCGCCTTCGAATCCTCGACGTCGGGCGTGAACTGCACCAAGTCGAAGTCGAAGAGCGAGCCCCCGTTGCCGTTCATGTGCCGCACCAACGGCTCCGACGTGTCGAAGTCCTGCGCATTCTCGCGGAACACCTGCGTGGCCTCGTGCGCCAGCGGGCTGTCGATCACGATCGGGATGCGCGGGATGCGCCCGGCGCGCGCGAGCGCATGGAGGTCATACAGGATCTCTTGCGTCCGTCCCACCGCGAACGCCGGGATCAGGACGCGCCCACCGCGCTGTGCCGTGCCCGTCACGATGCGCGCCAGGTCGTCGCGCGCGCCCGCCACGCTCTCGTGGTCGCGGTCGCCGTAGGTGGACTCCATGATCACCCAGTCGAGCCGTTCGAGCGGCTCGGGATCCTTGATGATGGGCAGTCCGTGGCGTCCCACGTCGCCGCTGAAGCCCAGGCGTCGCGTACGGCCATCTTCTTCCCACTCAAGTTCTACCGACGCCGAGCCGAGGATGTGGCCGGCGTCCACGAAGCGCGCCTTCACCCCCGGTACGACCTCGAAGCTGTCGTGGTACCGGTGCGGGCGGAACTGCGTCAGCGCATCCGAGACGTCCGCGAGTGCATAGAGCGGATCGACGTACTCTTTCTTTCGCCGGGCAAGGAAGTCGGCGTCCTTCTCTTGGATGTGCGCCGAGTCGGCGAGCATGACTTCGCAGAGATCGCGCGTCGCCACGGTGGAGTGGATGGGCCCGCGGAAACCCTCTTTCACCAGGAACGGCAGGCGGCCGGCGTGGTCGATGTGCGCATGCGAGAGCACGACGGCATCGATGCGATCCGCGGCATACGGCAGTTTCCGGTTCTTCGCCTGTACCTCGAACCTCCGGCCCTGGTACAGCCCGCAGTCGAGCAGGATCGTCCGCCCGTTCACGTGCAGCAGGTGCGAGGAACCCGTCACCTCGCGCGCCGCACCGCTGAAGTGCAGGCGCATCAGGCCTCCGGACCCTCGCGGCTGAACACCAAGGTCAGCCGCTGGCCGTCCTGCGTCATCGTCGCGAGCGTCCATCCGCCACGGCTGCGTTCGTTGAGCAGGTCCGTCAGCGCATCTTCATCTTCGCGCTGGTGGCGTGTCAGCCGATGGATTACCGCCTGATATTCTTTCATATGCCCGAAGCTACTACCTTCTCGCGTATGCCGACCACCCCTGCACTGCCCGGTCTCACCGTCGTCTCGCACCCGCTCGTGCAGCACAAGCTGTCGCTGCTGCGCGACCAGGCGACGCCCAAGAAGATCTTCAAGGAGCTCGTCGACGAAATCGCGATGCTCATGGCCTACGAGGCCACGGCGGATCTTCCGCTCGCCCCCGTCGAAGTCGACACGCCGCTCGAGACGACGACCTGCCAACGCGTCGCCGGGAAGAAGCTCACGCTCGTGCCCATCCTGCGCGCGGGGCTCGGCATGGTCGAAGGCATCCTCAAGCTCGTGCCAAGCGCACGTGTCGGGCATATCGGCCTGTACCGCGACCACGACACGCTCGAGCCCGTCGACTACTACTTCAAGGTTCCGGGCGACGCCAGCGAGCGTGATTTCTTCTTGCTCGATCCGATGCTCGCCACCGGAGGAAGCGCCGCCAGTGCGGTGAGTTCGCTGAAGCGCGCCGGTGCCACGCGCATCAAGTTCCTCTGCCTCGTCGCCGCGCCGGAAGGCGTGCAGCGCCTTCGCGCCGCACACCCTGACGTGCCGATCTTCGCGGCGGCGCTCGATCGCGAGTTGAATGCGAACGGCTACATCCTCCCCGGACTCGGCGACGCAGGCGATCGACTGTTCGGTACGCGCTGACACTGTTGCACGGCACCACACACAGTGAGCGAGCGCACAATTCCGCGCATCGCTCACCGTTCGCCGTTGCGGCGACCTGATTTGCTCGGACTCGCGTCCTCTTGTCTGGAATCACGAATCGTCGTATCGTTCGCGCGGGTCGGTCCCCCCACGTCGCACGCGTCTCGCCTCGCCCCCACCGAATGCTCATCAACCTGCTACCGGATTTCTTCGCCGCGCTCCAAAGCGTCGATCCCGTCGCAGCGTATCATCGGTACTTCGAGGCCAACCGCCCCATCCTCGCGGCGTACTGGCACAACTACGTCATCGAGCCC
>PNKF01000021.1 GCA_013822285.1 Gemmatimonas sp. | reverse complement strand
GTGGGGGCCACGATGCCGCGTCAGCTGATCACACCGCCGGCGGTTGAACCGCTCACGGTCGCCGAAGCCGCGAAGCACGTGCGCCTCGACGAGACGGCGTTCACGCCGACGCCGGAAGCGCCGTCGGTCGCGCTCGTCTCGCCTGCGGCGGCGGGCTCGCTCAGCGCCGGCGCCTATCGATACCGCCTCACGTTCGTGACAGCAGACGGCGAGACGGACGGCGGCCAGATCAGCAGCGTCGCGACCGTGACGAATCCTGCCGTGAACGGCCAGATCCGACTCACGCAGATCCCGCTTGGCGGCGCAGAGGTGACGGCGCGCCGCATCTACCGGACGATGGCCGGCGGCAGCAGCTACCTGCTGGTCGCGACCATCGCCGACAACGCGACGACCGCGTACACCGACACCATCGCCGACGCCGCGCTCGGCGTCGGGATCCCGCTCGCGAACACGACGGGCGATCCCGAGCTGCGGGCCTTCATCGCTGCGGCGCGCGACCACGTCGAGCAATACACGGGCCGCCGCCTGATCACCCAGGTCTGGCGCGAGGACTTCGACCGCTTCCCCTGCGACCGCCCGCTCGAGCTCTTGCTCGCGCCAGTCGCGTCGGTCGACCAGGTCCAGTACGTCGGCGAAGACGGCGTGCTCACGACGCTGGATCCGGCGGAGTACGTCGTCGAGAGCACCGGGCTTCTGGCCAGAATCCGACCGGCCTACGGCCTCGTCTGGCCCTCGACGCGCGACATCTGGGCGGCCGTGCAGGTCACGTACACGGTCGGCTACGGCGACACACCAGCCGAGGTGCCGGCGTCCATCCGCGCGGCCATCAAGCTGCTGCTCGGGCACCTGTACGCCAACCGCGAGGCCGTGATCACGGGCACGATCGCAAGCGCACTGCCGCTTGCCGTCGAGAGCTTGCTCGCGACCTACCGCATCCGGCGGGGCACCTGATGGCGATCCGCGCCGGGGACCTGCGCCATCGCGTGCGACTGCAGCGGGCCGACCGCACCGACGACGGGATGGGCGGCGCGACGATCCGCTTCGTCGACGTGTGCTGGCTGCACGCGCGCGTCTCGACGACGCTGACCCGCACGCTCCAGGAGGCGAAGAAGCTGAACCCGCGGCTCACGCACACGGTGCAGCTGCGGTACCGCGCCGGCATCAGCAAGCCCGACTATCGCCTGGTCTACGGCACGCAGGTGCTCATGATCGACAGCATCGCGGATCCCACGGGCGAGCGCATCGAGCTGGTCGCGCTCTGCGAGGAGCTGGTTCAGTGAGCCGCATCGAGATGGCGGCCTGGCTCGCGGGCGTCCCGGAGCTCGAGCGGAAGGTCCGCCTGATGGACACCCGGGTGCAGGCCCGCATCCGCAACACCGTGCGCACGGGCACCAACGCCGTGACCGCCGGCGCGTACCAGCGTGCCCCGAAGGTGAGCGGCGAGCTCGCCTACTCCATTCGCTCGGAGTTCACGAAGGATGGGCTGACCGGCTACACGAAGGCGGGCTTCGGCAAGCTGCTGCGCCGCACGCGGGCGACGAAGAGCGAGGTGCGCTACGCGCGCGCGAAGGAACGGGCGCAGGCGCGCGCCGAGACGATCGGCCTGCAGATGCGCCTGGCCAACAACTCGCGGCAGGCGCTGAGCGTGGCGGACCTCGGCGTCTATGCGCCAGTCGTCGAGCGCGGCGACCGGAAGCGCAACAAGCCCAAGCGCGAGTTCATGTATCCGAGCTTCGACGCGGAGAAGGACGGGATCCAAAGCCAGATGCTGCGCGACCTGCAGCGCTCCGCGGACGAGGTGGCCGCGTGACCGCGATCGAACCGCTCGCCGCCGTGCAGCAGGCCGTCTTCACGAAGCTGCGCGCGCACGCGGGACTGCTCGCCCTCGTGCCCGCGACGCGCATCCTCGACGCGGTGCCTGAGCGCGAGACGTTCCCGTACATCGTCTACGACGCGCCCATCAGCACGCCGGAGCGGACCTTCGGGCAAGACGGCCGCGAGGTCTCCTTCGTCGTCACCGTGTTCTCACGCGAGGGCTCGGAGAAGTTCCCGGGCACCGGGACCGCTGGCTACAGTGCCGTGCTGGCCATCGCCGACCAGATCGTCGAGGCACTCGTCGGCAGCTACCCACCGGCGGATGGCTTCAGTCCGCTCAGCGTGAGCGGCTTCGACATCGCCGACTTCGATGTGGTGAGCGTCCAGGCGAGCCGCGCGAACGACGGCATCAGCCGCCAGGCCGACTGCACCTTCGTGCTCCGCTTGGAGCGCCAGCCTGAACCGGAGCCGACGCCGTGAGCGCCCCGCTCGACCGCCTCGACCGCGCCGTCTTGGTGCAGCAGGTCATGGAGATCCGCGACCGCTGCGATCGGCTGCTCGACGTGCTGCTGCCCGAGGGTTCGGTCGGCTGCCCGCATCCCCCGCACGCCATCAAGGACGACTCGACGATGGACGACGAGGGCCAGCTGTACCGCTGCACGCTCTGCGGCGCGACCCAATCCACCCCGTTCCACCACCTCTCAGGAGAGTAGGCAATGCCCGGAATCGCCGGCAAACTCAATCGCGCCAAGGTCGGCCTGACCAGCGGCGGCACCTTCTACAACGTCGCGGGCCTCAAGTCTTCGAGCATCGAGCTCGACGGCGCGGTCCTCGACGACTCCGAGTTCGGGGTCGACTGGCAGCAGAAGCTGCAGGGCCTCAAGAACTTCAAGATCTCGATGTCGGGATCCTACCGCGCCGACGACACCAACGGCCAGGTGTCGATCCGCAGCGCCTTCATCAACGACACCGAGCTCTGGGCCCAGGTCCTGCCCGACGGCACCAACGGCTTCAAGGGCAAGGTCATCGTGACGAAGTTCGGCGTCGAGCCCTCCGTCGACGGCATCACGTCCGTCAGCATCGAGCTCGAAGGCACCGGCGCCATCACGATCGTCTCGGCCTGACCTCACCCTGATCCCTGAGAGGCGGCCATGAGTGGCATCGCCGGCAAGAAGGCGCTCGTGAAGGTCACGGGCGCCCCGCTCGACTTCGAGGATGAGGCCTGCAGCACCACCGACGACACGACGTACACGATCGATGACGCGACCAAGAAGTACTGGGACCGCGACACGGCCGTGCAGGTCTTCGACGATGGCGTCGCGGTGGATCCCGAAGTCGATCCGTATCGCATCATCCGGCTGACCGGACAGGTGGTCTTCGAGACGGCGGACGCCCTGCGCGGCCCGATCACCGTCACGGGCAAGTACCTGCCGACCAGCGTGGCGGCGGGCGCGCGGGCGTACAGCTTCACGCTGGAACAGCCCGCCCTCGACGACACCACGTTCGACGACGCCGGCACGGACGGGCACACGCGCAAGATCGCGGGGCTCAAGAACGTCTCCGGCTCCATCAGCCGACGCTTCCGCATCGAGTCCGGTATGGCCGCTGCGCTGATCGCGGGCGATCCCGTGATCCTCGAGTTCTACGCGGACCGCGCGGAAGCCCCGGACCTCGTCTGCTGGGCCCTCCTCTCGAAGGAAGGCATCCAGTCCTCGGTCGACGGCACGACGGACGCCGACGTGGACTGGGAAGGCATCCCCGACGCCGACGGCGTCATCATTGCTGACACCCTCGCTTAACCCATCCCATGAGCCAGAACGTCCAGACGGCCCGCCAGCGCTTCGTGAAGCGCGGCAACACCCTCAAGTCCCAGCGTCTCACCCTCGCGCTCGAGGACGGGCCGCTCGAGCTGGAGCTGCGCGAGGTGACCGCGAAGCGCCGCACGCAGTTGCTCAAGGACTGCACCACGGTCAACGAAGACGGCGACGGCGGGAAGGTCGACCAGGAGAAGCTCGTCCCCGCCGTGCTGATCGCGTGCGTGTACGACGCGGCCACGGGCGAGCCGATGTTCTCCGAAGCCGACCGCGACCTCATCAACGGCATGTCCGCCGCGTTCATCGACGAGGTGTTTGCGCCCGCTGCCGCACTCTCCGGCCTGACCAAGGAAGCCCAGGAGCAGCTGAAGGGAAACTCCGACGCGACCGCGGCCGCCGATTCCTCTTCGCCCTCGCCCGCGAACTAGGAATGACCGTGGCCGCGCTGGGCGAGCGGATGAGCGCCACCGAAGTCGTGGAGTGGTCGGCGTTCTTCGAGCTCGAGGCTGAGGATCGGAAGACCAAGAAGGCGGAGAGCTGACGCATGGCCACAGGCTCGCTGGTCCTCAAGATCTCGGCGGATCTGAACGATTTTCAGCGCCAGTTGAATTCAATGACAAAGTCCGTCAGGCAAGCGGCGGACCAGGTCACCGAGATGGGCAAGCAGTTGAGCATCGGCATCACGCTGCCGGTGACGCTGGCCGGCGCCGCGTTGATGAAGATGGCCGCCGAGAACGAAGAGGCGGCGGCTCGCATGCAGCGCAGCTTCGGTCCGGCGGTGACCGAGGTACAGGAACGGCTCGATCGCCTCGCGAAGACCATGCCGGTCGCCGGCACCGAGCTGCAGAACATGGCCACGCGCATCAACGACGTGGCGCAGGAGCTCGGTTTCGCGAAGCCCGCCGCGGCCCAGCTCTCCACGTCGCTCCTCACGATGGCGAACGACCTGAGCGCCTTCGCGGCGGTGCCGGCTGAAGAAGCGGCGCAGGCGCTCACGGCGGCGATGCAGGGCCAGACCCGCGGACTGAAGGCCCTGGGCATCACGCTCGGCGAGGCGGAGATCAAGCAGCAGGCCTATCGCCTCGGCATCCTGAAGACCGGCGAGACGCTCACGCCTGCCGGGCAGGCGCTCGCCACCTATGCGGCGCTGCTGCAGCGCTCCGGACAGTTCGCGGGCGAGGCGGCGAAGCGCCAGAACGACATCGGGCGACAGCTCGGCCTCATCAAGCGTGACCTGGCGGAAGTCGCCGACCGTCTCGCCACACGCCTCATCCCGTTCTTCCGGACGCTCACCGGCATGCTCCGCACCGTGGTGGGCTGGATCGAACGCGTGCCCATGGGATTCTGGGTGACGGTGAGCGCCGCTGCCGCACTCGCGGCGGCCATCGGACCCGCCGCCATCGCCGTGGCGCAGCTCACGAAGGCCTTCGTGCTCATGCAGGCGGCCATCCAGATCATCAGCGGCGCCGCAGGCATCACGGGATTGCTCGGCAAGCTGCGGGCCCTGGCGACGAACCCGGCGGTCCTCGCGCTCATCGCCATCGCGGTCGCCGCCGGCGCGGCGTATGTCGCGTACCGCAAGTTCCGCGGCGAAGTCGAGCAGTCCGGAGAGACCTCCGAGGAAGCCGCCGACGGATTGGCCCAGCTCCAGGATCTGTTGAACGGCATCGGCAGCACGTCCGCGCAGTCGGGTGACGCGGTGCAGCAGCTGGCCCAGCAGTTCCAGCAAATGCAGGCAGCCGTCGAGCGCACCGAGCAGCTCGGGCAGGATGTCGCGGATCCATGGGATCGACTGCTGAGTGTCGGCACGCAGATCACGCGGATGTATGAACAGCAGACGGACAAGCTCTCGGAGCAGGCCCTCCTGCTGCAGGGCATGGTGCTGCAGTTCACGACGATTCGCCGGCTGCGGAACCTCGCCGACCTCATGAACACTCGGGGCGCGACGCAGGAGCAGGTCCAGGCGCGCATCGATCTGGCCGCCGAGCCGCGCGCCATCTCCGAAGCACGGGTTGCCAGCGAAGCCCTGCAGCGCGAGAACTCGCTGCGCACCCGCGAGGTGGCGCTCGAGATGATCCAGATCTTCCCGGTCGTCCGCCTCGCCGCCGTCGACCTGAAGGAGTCGTTCCTCAAGACGGCGCAGGACTTCGCCCTCGCACGCGAGACGCTGAAGCAGTCGTGGCAACGCGGCAACATCGGCCAGGGCATCGGCGCCGGCATGAAGCAGGCCCTCACCCCCTTCGTGCTCTCGCTCACGCCGGCGAGCCTCGCGGCCGCCGCGCTCGGTCGGGTGCTCGACGGGATGCGACTCGTGCTCGAGCCGATCAGCAACATGCTCGAAGTCTTCGGGCGCGTGATCGGCGTCATGATCACGCCCATCCTGAAGGCGTTCTTCCCCGTCCTGAAGATCGTCGGCGAGGTGCTGGCCTTCCTCGGCGAGATCGTGGCGCGCGTGGCCGCCGGCATCGCGACGGGCGTCGGGCGCCTGCTCGTGGGCATCGGCAAGCTCCTCAATCTCCTGCCCGGCTCCATCGGCAACCCGCTCATCAAGGTCGGCAAGGCGCTGCTCGGCTACGCCGACGATCAGTACGCCGCGGCGTCTGCGCTCAAGCAGGCACGCAAGGACATCAAGGCGATGCGCTGGGAAGACACGGCTGGTGCCGTCGACGATCTCGGCGCCGCAGCCCGCGAGACGGCGGAAGCGCTGCTCAACGTGCCGACGGGCTTCCGCATCGCGCTCGAGCGCTTCCGGGCGCAGGCGCCGTACATGCCAGGCTATCCCCTGCCGATGACGCCGCCCAGCGGGGCGCCGCTCATCCCGCCGGGCACGACGCCAGGCGGCGCGCCCAACGGAGACCCAGGCGGCCCGCCGATGCAGGTCGTTGTCCCGCTGGTCGTGGACGGGAAGGTCCTCGCGCGAGCCGTTCTGCAGAACCTGCAGCGGGCCGCGCAGCAGCAGGCGGGCAACTCCACCGAATGGGCCTTGGTGCAGGCGCTCTGATGCCCTTTCTCGTCATCGACGGCATCACGGTCCCGGTCTCGACGTCCGGCGCCCAAGTCCTCCCACCGGAGCGGATTGGATCGAGCGCGCGGACGTTCGACGGTTCATTGCGCACCACGATCCGCTTCGAGAAGCGCGGATGGAAGTTCCGGACGCCGCCTCGACCCGTCGCCGACTGGTCCGCGCTCGAGGCGGCCGTGGCGTTCGGCGCGTTCGTCGACTGCAGCGGGGATGCCCTCGGCGGGACGGTGACCTGCGAGGTGACCGTGTCGGACGCGGATCTCATTCCGGTGCCGGGCGGCTTCCGCAAGGCGCTCACCCTGACTCTGCGCGAGATCTAGGTGCGCCCGGCCACGGTTTCTCAGCTCGCGGCCCTCGCGGCGCGGGAGCAGGCCCATTTCGTCAAGGTCGAGGTCCGCGACAGCGATGGGGAGTGGCGGGACCTGTCCGCCCTCTCGGGCCTAAAGGACTGGTTGCTTTCGGTTTCCATCGAGTGCGAGCGCCTCGACCAGCCGGTCTCGCAGGCGACGGTCTCCCTACGCCGCGACGGTCCGCTCGGCGACACGCTGGCCCCGCTCATGGAGGCCAGCCCGCACAATCGCAATCTCGCGGATGCCTACGCCCCTCTCCTGGACTACGGCGCTCCCATCCGGATCGGCGTCATCGTCGTGCAGCGCGACGAGAGCGAGGGGTTTGCGCCCGGGCTACTGCGGCTGCTGACCGAGGCCGGCGAGCTTATCCTGACCGAGGATGAGTTCGGGCTGGTCACCGAGTCCATTCCGTTCGTGCCCGTCTTCGAGGGACGCATCGACCGGGTGACGTGGCAGGGCGACCCGATCCAGATCTTCTGCAGCGACCTGGGCGCCTGGCTTATGGACACCCAGATCGAGGCGATCGACGAGTACGGCGACGAGGAGGGCGTCCCCGTCGAAGAGGTCATGCAGGACATCCTGAACGCGTGGCCCTCGGTGCTTGGGGGCGTCCTGCTCCACGTGCCGGTGTCGCCTGGGTGGCTCGTGCGTCGCTTCGAACAGGACCGCGTGAAGGTACTGGAGGCCATCCGGGCCCTAGCGCTGCAGATCGGCTGGGACGTGCGCTATCGCTACGCGGACGACGGGGTGTTCCGGCTCACGCTCTACGAACCCGACCGCACGGCCGACACCCCCGTCTTCACGATCGGCGCGGATCGGTACTACGACGTGCGCCAGCTCGAGGTGAAGCTGGACGACATCCGCAACGTCGTGGCCGTCAAGTACATCACCCCAGAGGGCGTGTCGGGTGTGCAAGTCGCGACGGACGCGGCGTCGGTCGCGCGCGTAGGGCGCCGGTACATGGAGATTCAGGAAGCCGCGGCATCCAACATCGACTCGGCTGCGGAGGCGCTCGCCTTGGCCGAGGCTGCCGTGCACGATCTCTCGGTGCCGCCGGTCGACAAGGAGGTCGAGATCGATCTCTGCTGGCCGCTGCAGAAGGACGATGTGGTCGGGTTCTCCCCGAACGGCGTGCACTATGACGAGGCCCAGCAGTACGCGGTCGTCGGACTCCGGCACGAGCTGTCGAACGCGACTGGCCGCACGACGGTGCAGCTGCGCGGGGCCGTCGCGGGCGCGTATCGCGAGTGGCTCACCCGGGCGGCCAACCGTGTGCGGCCGACAATCTTCCTTGAGGCGGCGCTGACGCTGGCGCCGACCGAGGCGACACTCACGTTCGTCGGCGGCCCGAACGTCCGTGTGCGTCTCAATAACGGGGCGTGGGAGTCCGTCACGTCGCCCGAAGTCTACGCGCGCGGCGCCGTCGGGGACGAGGCTCAGACCCTCGACGTCATCGCATACCAGGTGTGGGGACGCGCGGATAGCCTCGTGCGGACGTTCCTGATTCCTGCCAAGGCCCCGAACACGGGCGGCCCCGTGCCGTCACTCACCGCGGTGACCGCCACCGAGACCGTCGCGCCGTTGTGCGGCGTGGCATGGGAAGGCGACTACGCCTGGACGACCTCCGTCACAAACGACCTTGAGTACAAGCTGCGTTTGCGTGACTACTTCACGGGTACCGTCCTGGCCGACGACCTCACGACCGCGGCGGGGACGTTGCCGTGGGTCGGCACGACGGGCGACCCGCTGTTCTCCGGCTACGTGCAGAACCGCCGGATCTATGTGGACGTGGTCCGCCTCAGCGACAATGCCGTGATCTCCAGCGTCGCGTCGAACCTCGCCACGGTGGAAACCGGAGAGCCCTGCTGATGCGGTGGAGCGCCTAGGCATGCCGCATCCCGGCAAGAAGATCACGGAGCTGGATGAGGAGTCTGTCCCGCTCGATGCCAGTGACATCGCGGTGATCGTAGCCGACGTCCCGGCGGCGCCCGTCACGCGCAAGACCGCCCTGGGCACGCTGCGGCGCTTCATCCTCGGCATCGCGACGATTGGGACGGTGACCATCCCCGAGGCCGTCGTCGTCGACGGGAGCGTGACCGCCGCGGGGTTCGTCGGCAACGCGTCGACCGCCAGCGCCTGGGCGACGCCGCGGCAGCTGACCATCGGCGGGGCTGGCAAGGCGGTGAACGGAAGCGCCGACGTCAACTGGACGCTCGGCGAGATTGGAGCGGCTGCCGCTGCGCACGGGCACCCTATCGCGGACATCAGCGGCTTGCAGGCGGCCCTCGACGGGAAGGCGCCGATGGCGCATACCCACCCCGTCGGCGACCTAACGGGGTTCGGGGCGGCGGGCGGCTACCTGCGGAGCGATGGCCTAGCGTGGGCCCGCGTGGCCGGCCTCGCGTGGGCTGACGTAACCGGGGCCCCAACGACCCTCGCGGGCTATGGAATCACGGACGGCGTGACGACGGCGCGCGCGCTCACGGTGGCGGGTACTGCTGGTCGAATCACAAGCTCTGCCGGCGCGCAGTCCCTCGCCGCGGACCGCACGTGGACCATCGACCTCGCGACGAGCGGGGTGGGTGCGGGCACCTACGGCGGCGCGACGACGGTCGCGCAGATCACCGTCGACGCCTACGGGCGCATCACCAGCGCCGGCAACGTGGGCATCACGGTAGACGGCGGCAACATCACGGGCGTCGTCGGAGTCGCGAACGGTGGCACCGGCATCGGGACGCTGACGGCGAACCGCTACCTTCGCTCCAATGCTACAGGAACGGCTTACGAGTGGAGGACGGCAGCCGAAATCCTGACGGAAGGCGGGGCGTCCACGACGGGGCACACGCATCCGTTCTCAGACATCACGCTTCTGCCGAACTCGCTCGGCGGATACGGCATCAACGACGCCGTGTTCAAGGCGACGGGCGTCACCGACAACCGACTCGTCCGGTGGGACGGCGCGAGCGGAAACTATGTGCAGAACAGCGGCGTCACGATTGACGACAGCAACAACGTGACTGGTGTTGCGAGCCTGACCGCGACGACCTTGACGGGCACGTTGGCGACAGCGGCACAGCCGAACGTGACGAGCGTCGGGACGCTGACGAGTCTAACTGTCGCTGGGTCGATTTCTGCTGGAGCGGCCATCGAGTCTACCGGAACGACCGCAGCGTTGACAGTGAAGGACCGCACAAACTCCGCGAACTCCTCAGCGCTGTACCGCACGGGCGGCATCACGCGGCTATGGGCGTCAGACTACGGCGATGTTATCACGTACAGCAATGCAGGAAACGTCGGTATTGGGACGACGCCGAGTGCGAAAC
Organism: Gemmatimonas sp.; assembly: GCA_013822285.1. Taxonomy (GTDB): domain Bacteria; phylum Gemmatimonadota; class Gemmatimonadetes; order Gemmatimonadales; family Gemmatimonadaceae; genus Pseudogemmatithrix. The sequence goes on along the minus strand of PNKF01000021.1, from coordinate 9,781 downwards.
TGCACGTTCTTGCTTCGGCTAGCGGAGGAGCGGTAGCCCGACTCCAAAACTCGGATGTTTCTGGATTTACGGGCATTGAATATCTCGACGCAGCAGGGAATACTGACCTTTACATCGGCCTTGAAGAAGGAGGCGGCGCGGCGCGGTACAACTCGTTGGATGGCGGTCATCGGTTCTATGTATCAAGCACTGAACGCGCTCGCATCACGGAATATGGCTATCTCAAGGTGTCGGACACCGGAACCTACGCGAACGTGGCTGGGGTATTCCACGAGCTGCGGGCGGCATCTGCGAATGACGTAGCGCTGTTCCTAGACAACACCAGTGCGACCAATCCGTATGGAATGGTGATGCGGTTTACGGCGACCGCGCCGAACAACACCACCAGCTACTTCTTGCGCGGCGAGGATAACCTTGCGGCGCGGTTTTCAGTGTATTCCAACGGTACAATACAGAACTCGACTGGCATCTACGGCCGCCTCGACGACACCGACTCCTACTTCCAGCTCCCCGGCGGCGACGTCGCCTACGTAGTCACCGGGGGTGCCGTCCGCGCCACGTTCAACGCCTCCGGCATCACCGCCTACGACTTCATCCTCAGCTCCGACCTCACCCTCAAGCGCCACCCCACCCCGATCATCAACGCCCGCGGCGTCGTCCGCACCGTCCCCGGTCTCCGCTACTGGCACATCGAGCACCGGCGCTGGGAGCTCGGCTTCGGCGCTCAGCACCTGCTCGCGACGGCCATCGGTGACCTCACCACGATGGTGGACTCCCGCGGCTACTTCGGCGTCATGTACGAGCGCACGATCCCCGTGCTCTGGAACGCGGTCCGCGACCAGGACGAGGACCTCGAGGCGCTGAAGCGCGAGGTCGCGCTGCTGCGCCACCAGCTCACCGCCCTGCAGCACCAGCCGCGGATGGCCGCGTGACGACGCCCCTCGGCCTGCGCGCGCTCATGGTCGCGGACGGCCACGCCTCGCCCACCGCGGGCGACTCGATGCGCAGTCGCGTGGTGAACGTGGACGGCGCCCGGCAGCGCGAGTACCTGCTGAACGGCGTCACCTTCGGCGGCAGCATCCCCGTCGACGACCTGCCCGGCGGGTACGGCGGCAGCACGCTCTTCGCCGTCACCGCGACCTTTACCGCCGGCGCGCGCTTCAACGAGATCCGCAACCAGACCGCGGGCGCCTGGTCGTTCTCGATCTCCGGCGGCACCGGCGCGGACGTGACCCTCGAGAGCTACGCCGCGTACCCCGACTACGACGCACTGGGCGTCCGCATCAAGGGCGCGCACGACGGCTCCCCGAGCGCGGGCACGCCGTCGGCGGTCTCGGACGGGGGCGGGGGCACGGGTCCGAAGGCGGTCACCTTCTCGGCGGTGGTGCTCAACCTCGGCGGCGCGGGCCAGACGCTGCTCACCGTCACGCCGCAGTACAACCCGGACGGCGGCCCCTTCAACCCGGCCCTCCTGTTCAACGGATCCGGGCAGCCCTGGCGCGGCTACTTCGACAATCGCGGCTACGACCAGGACGCCGACTTCGACTACCAGTGGCGCACCGGGGCGAGCGGCGGCGGCGCGCTGCTCAGCACGAATCGCGTCTTCTACCTCACGACCGACTCGGCCAATGAGGTCTATCCCAGCGATCCCGCCGGCCTGCTGCCCGGCGAGGCCGCGAACACGATCTACCTGCGCTGGCGCATCAAGCCCGCCTCCGGCGGCAACGGCACGTGGAACGAATACGGCGCCGTGAACCACACCGACCCTCGCGATCCACTCTAACCCCAGCCCCACGGAGCACGACCATGCTGACCAGAACCCTGAAGGTGCACGCCATTCGCAGCGAGACCCCGACCACCGCCGCGCTCGACCTGATCGAGCAGCCGGTCGAGGGCCAGCCCGTCATGGGCCGCACGATGTCGATCCCCGGACTCACGCCCGCGCAGGCGGCCGAGTACCAGGTCAACCAGGACGTGACGTTCACGATCGCGCCAAAGCGCTAGGCGCCCACCCGTTCCCGAGGACCATCCCATGCTCGTCATCAGCCTGCTCGCGCTCGGCATCGCCTGCCTCGCGCTGTCCCGCACGATCCCGCGCCCGCCCACGCCACCGCGTCAGCACCTGGGCGGACCGCCGACGTCGGAACCGACGCGCGGCCCGAACCAGATCTGACCTCAACCACCAGCCACCAGCCACTGACCATGAGTTCCGAGACCACGCCGGCAGCCGCCGCCAGGGGCAAGCGACGCCCCAAGCCCGCCGCCACCATCACCGCGACCGCCGAGCAAATCCTCGAGGCGGTCGGACCGGTCACGACCATCGTCGACGAGAAGTGGCCGCTTGGCTTCCAGGGCGGCTATTGGGTCGGCAAGCTGCTGCAGAAGCTCCAGTCCGAACAGAAGGCCATCGAGAATGGTCGCCAGTCGCTGCTGCGCGAGTTCGCCAATGTAGACGACGACGGACATGTCAAGAGCAAGGAGAATGGCGCCGCCGACTTCGCGCCGGGGAAGTTCCAGCGCTACCAGGCGCGGCTCAAGGAGGAGATGGCGACGTTCCGCACGATCGAGGGCGCGCGTCCGATCCACACGTCCGACTTCTCCGCCGAGGTGCGTGAGAAGTTGAAGAAGGAGCAGATCTCGGGCGCGATGCTGGGCCTGCTGTCCGGGACGCCGTTCCTTGTCGAGGACGAACCGCTCTTCGCCGAGGAGTGATCATGCGCTCGGTCCGCCTGGTTACCATCGTCGCCAGCAGCGCGACGGCCATCGTGCTGCTGAGCGCGGCGTCGGGTGGCAGCGAGCTCGCCGTCCCCGTCATGCTCGTCGCGACGCTGGTGCTCGGCGGCATCGGGTACGGCGTCACGAAGAACAAGGCCGACGCCGCACATGCGCGGCTCGACCAGATGGAAGTCAAGATGGACAAGCGATTCGAGCTGCTCGACGAGAAACTCGAGGACATCTCTGATACTCTGACGGAGCTGCGCATCCTCGTCGCGCGGCTGGCGCCGAAGGACGCGAGTGGCGACAGTCGCTGAACCGGGTCGCGGCTACACGCGCGGCCCAGCGCTCGTCCGCTGGCTGTACCTGATCTGGCGACAAGCGCTCGCGTTCCTCGACCTCCTCGGCGAGGACGGACGCCCGAGCTCCACCAAGCTGACGGCCGCGGCCGTGATTGCCGTCTGCCTCACCGTCGTCGCTAAGACCCTGGCCGCCACGGCGGGGATCGTCACCCTCATCATCGCCGCGCTCGCCGCCCTCTTCGGCCGCCGGCACTTCCGCACGTTCCTCGAGCGTTGGCAACCCGGGAAGACCGGCAAGCCCGCCGACGATCCCGGACCAGCGCCCAAGGCTATCGACCCGTGACGATGAGCCCCGCCTTCCTGGCCTGCATCGCCCTCGTGCTCGAGCACGAAGGCGGCTACCAGGAGAAGCATTTCGACCGCGGCAACTGGACGTCGGGCGTAATCGGCAAGGGCGAGCTCAAGGGCACGAACTTCGGCATCAGCGCGGCCGCGTACCCGCACCTCGACATCCGCGGACTCACGCGCGAGCAGGCCGTCGCGATCTACCATCGCGACTACTGGCTGAAGATCCGTGGCGACGGGCTGCCCTTCCCGCTCGCCGCCGTGACGATGGACGCCGCCGTGAACTCCGGCCCGCGCCGCGGCATCGAGTGGCTGCAGAAAGCGCTGGGTGTCACCGCCGACGGGCAGCTGGGCCCCGTCTCGCTGGCTGCCGCCCGCAACGCCGCCGACGCGAAGAAGTCTGCCGCGCGCGCGTGCCGGCACCGGATTCAATATCTCGCCAAGCTGCAAGGCTTCGAGCAGTGGGGCGCGAGCTGGGTGCAGCGCACGCTCGACACCTACCGGCTCGCGATTGAGGGGCCTGCGTGAGGGCTGACGTGAGCCGCGTCGTGCTGCTGATCGCCCTCTGCGTGGCGTCGGCATTCGTGGGCCACGTGGGCGCGCGCGGAGACGGATCTCGAGCGGCAGAGCTCAAGGCGCTACGCGAGGAGAACGATTCGCTGCGCCGGACCCGCGCGCGGGTCGACACGATCTATGCCGCCGAGAAGCTGGTGTACGCGGGATGGCGCGAGCGCTGGGACACCACGCGCGTGCGTCACCTCGAGCGCGTCCTCGACTCGCTCCGCCGCCTCGGCGTCGCGCGGCCGGAGACGACCGTCATCGAGGTCCCCGTCTCCGTGCTGGTCACCGCAGACTCGACGATCCGCGCATGTGAAGCGCTCGTGCTGACCTGCGAGCAGCGCGTCGAGATCCGCGACCGCGAGAACGCGAACCTTCGCCGACAGAATCAGCTGCTCGAGCGAGGCACCTCGCGCGCCCGGAGCGCGGCCGGTCTCAGCTATGACCCGCGCACCGGTGCGCTCGGCGCCTGGGCGGAGCGGGATCTCTGGCGGCTACGCGGCGGGGTGAGTGTGACCCCCGCGAGAGACGGGCTGCGCGCCGAGCTGCGCGCGGGGTGGCGCTGGTAGCGAGGCGTGCCCTCTTGTCTCGCTACGGGCGGAGCGGCATTGTTGCTGCATGCCGACCGCGATCGAATGGACCGACGAGGTCTGGAACCCGATGACCGGGTGCACCAAGATCTCGGCTGGATGCGACAACTGCTACGCGCACATCGTCGCTGAGCGCCGGACCCGCGAACACTACCTGCGGCAGCTTCCGGTCAAGGACACGCCGGAGAACCGCGCGGATCCATTCGCCCCGCGGTACTGGGAGCAGCGGCTCATGCTGCCCTTCTCGTGGAGGACCCCGCGACGCGTCTTCGTGAACTCCATGAGCGACGTGTTCCACGCGCACTTCTCGCTCGAGCAGATCCAGCAGGTCTTCGACGTGATGAATGCGTTGCCGCAGCACCAGTTTCAGGTGCTGACCAAGCGCCCGGAGCGCGCGGCCCGTCTCGCAGACCAGCTCGTCTGGACCGAGAACATCTGGATGGGGACGTCGATCGAGGACATGCGCGTCGCGCGCCGCGCGGATGCACTGCGCGAGATCCCTGCGGCCGTGCGCTTCATCTCCGCAGAACCGCTCCTGGGGTCACTCGCGGACCTCGACCTCGGGGGCATCCACTGGGTGATCGGTGGCGGCGAGAGCGGCGCCGGCGCGCGCCCCGTCCGGCCCGAGTGGGCGCGCGAGCTACGAGACAAGTGCGCCCAGGCGGATGTCGCGTTCTTCTGGAAGCAGTGGGGCGGCCACACGGCAAAGTCTGGCGGCCGGCAGCTGGATGGCCGCACGTACAGCGAGTACCCGGTCGAGCTCGCGGCAGGCGCCTAGTCGAGCAGCGAGAGGCGCATCTGTCCGCCAGGAGGACGGGCGTGCGCCCACTTTGCCGCACGCATCGCGGCCGGATGACTCGTCGCGAAGAACATCCGGTAGAGCGCACGGTCCTCGCTGAATCCAGGCGCACAGGCCACTATCGCGTCCTTCCACAGCGACCGAAGACGCGCCCGGTAAAGTTCAATCAGCGCCGTCCGGAACGCGGCACCCTGTGACGACGACACGCGCTTCGAATAGTGCGCGCGCCACGTGTCAGTCCCGAAGAACGCGTCGAGGTGCGCCTCATATCGCTTCGCACGCTCCCGGTCGATTCCGAGCAGGCGCTCGATCGTCATCTCCAGCGGGAACAGCACGTACAGGTCCAGCGACCGAGGCGCCGCGGCGCGCAGCGCCTCGACGGATCGCCACGGCCAGTGCTTCACGCCTGTGATGTCGGCGAAGAGAAGCACGTAGGCGGCGCGCGGCATAGCCCGCAGCAGCTGAGGCCCGATTACGTTCGCGTCTCCTGTGTGAAGGCGAACACGATCCGCGGGGACGACCGAACGACCATCGTGCTGTGCGCGCGCGATCCGGGCCGCCAGCGCATCGTGTGAGGTCGACTCAAGATTGACAAAGTGGGCGTCAGTGAAAGGCTTAGAATCCCGCGCGGTCGCGCGCGCTTCGAGCGCGAGAAGCGGCGACCCATCGAACTCGCTGCCGTCAACCGTGCGGTTCATGCCCGGTCCCGCGAAGAGGTCAACATAGATCCGGGTGGGCTTTCTGCCGGCAATAGAGAGCGCCGGGGGCATGAAGGCCTTTAGGAAGGCTAGCTTCTCCTGCGCATAGTCACCCGCTCGGCGAGCAGGCTGGCCGTCGCTTCCCGGCAGGAAGTCGTTTGAGGTCACGCGTCTTGTAGGCTGTGGGAATCCTGCTGATGCCTCTCACCCCGTCCCATCTGATCCGCCGCTCGCCGTCCTCGTCAACGAGCGAGTAGAGCGCGACGAGGTTCGGCTGCTCCTTGAGTGCCACGTGAAACCGACGGACGACGCGCACGGGATCTCCTGGTGAGGGTCCCGCTACCCTGCCCCGCCGCCGTCACTGGGGCGTCACTTGCCCGGCAGACCGAACATCTCGGCAGCCGACTCGCCAAGCTTCTTCCCAATCCACCAGGCCGTCGCGTAGGGGATGACGATCTGCACCAGCAGGAACGCGAGAAGGATCGTGCCGACGGCTCCACGAATCCGGCGATGCGAACGCACCTCGCGTTGGTCCTCACGCTCGATGCGCTCGCGCTCCGCCTCCGTCATTGTGGATCCGTGCACGAAGCGGCCGGAGCGCAGCTCATCTTCGAGGCTCTCGCCAGATTGCCAGAAGGACATAGCTAACGCTTCAGGTCAAAGGTGAAGGGCTGCTGCACCAGCTGGCGCACCTTCCTGCCCTGCAGTTCCGCAGGCAGGAACCGGAGCCCGGGCAGCGCAGCCCTCACGGACTGCTCGAAGAGCGTATGCGTTGATCGCAGCACCCGGAAGGAGGCGATCTCCACGCGCCCGAGAGTGTCAACGATGAACTGACCAATGACTTCGCCTTCGATGCCGCCGGACCGAAGGATGTCCGGGTAGCGAGGCCCTTCGGAATTGCGCGCTGGCGCTGCCGGTGCGTCCACTTGGAAATCGAAGTACGGCTGGTCCTGGCCGATCGAGAGCTGAACGCCAGTCCGAGCCGGCACCGGCGTCATCGAATCCGTGATTGCTGCGGCCTGCAGCAACGCGTCGGTGAACCGCGGAAGGTTCGGGATCTTCGTGCGAATCGTGAGACCGGCCGGCACGTCGTGCAACACGCGAAGTTCGGACGTGCCAGCCGCGAGCGTCTCCTCGATTCTGATCGGGCACACCAGGCCGAAAGGCTCGCTGCGCCGCACAACCTCCTCGCCGGGGCCGAGCCGCACCGCGGCGCCGAACTGAGACCGCGCTCGACCTGCGGCTACCTTGGCCTCTTCGGGACGCAGGAGGCACTCCCCACGGAGAGATGTATGAGTTGATCGGATCTCAACGTAGCCATCGTCCCGCGCGCGAACCACGACGCTCTGTAGCTCTCCGCCCGAGGAATACACCTGGCGGGAGCGCAGCTGCTCCTGAGCGCCAAGGAAGAGCGGAGTACCGGCGATGGCTGCGAGTAGGATTGCACGCATCTGTTTACTCCACATGCGGTTAGCGGCGACCTCGCGAATGTGTGTGCCGGTACAATGATCCGCCAGTCAGCCTAGGCCGTTTCCCGGTGACGTTGCGGTGACGGTCCCACCGCATAGGTTCTTGTTCACCTACCTACGGGGTTCATTCGGTGCCGCACTACTTCCTAGATCTGGTCGCGACTTGCAGCATCCCCGCCCTCGGCGTCGAGCCTGGTGACTTCGTGCGATACCGCCCAGGCAGCGCCAGTCACCACTGGACCGTCGTGCGGAAACGCGACTTCGACTTCGGCACCGTGCTGTGCGCCATGAACGACGGTGAGCTGATCCCGCTCGACATCAAGCCGGCCGACGAGATCCCTTCGGAGCCCCGTGAGCCTGCTGCTTCGCCGCGAGCGCCTTCTCCCCGTCACGAATCATCTGCTCGCCCTCATCCAGCGCTGCGCGTGCTGCGGCAGGGCTGAGCTGGCTCGCGAGCCCTGCCCTCGCCTCGGCGATGAGCCGCGCCTGTGTCTCGGCCATCGCCTGGGCGGCGTAGAGGACGCCGTCGTAGAACTGTGGACCGCGCGCGCCAAATCCGGAATCGCTCCCCTCCGAAACCAGCGCCGCGCCGCGTGCCGCTGAAGCGAGCACCGCAACCAGTCGCTGCCAGAGATCCTCACGCACGCGCGAGGGCCGCCAGCCGGTGCGGAGCTTGCTGATGTAAGTGTCGTCCACACCGAGACTTGTGGACGCTTCCACCGCCGTCTGCCCGTCCGTGAGGCGCAGATACTGGTCGAACATCTCACGAAGCTGGGTCGCACGAGGGCTTGACACCGGCGGTTCAATCCTGAATATTCGGGGCGGATTCGGAAGTCACTACCTATTCACAGAGGCAGTATGTCCACAGCCACCATCGCCGGCAAGCGACGGATCCCTACGAGCAGCTCGATGCTGCCCGATGAGATCGAGGAGATCCAGTCCGCCGCGCGCACCCAGCGCATCACGATGAGCGACTTCATCCGCAAGGCGGCCGTGCGGGAAGCCCGAAAAGTCAACCGCCGCGCGACCGAGTCGGCCGCGGCCTGAGCTGGTGGTGGGTTCGCCGTAGTCACGCTTCAACCCTGTATCCGAGGAGCAGCACCATGCGAGTAGCACAGACCCATCCGGCTACCTGGCGGGGCCGGATCCAGCCGGAGACCCCCTACCAGCGGGATCTCTGCAAGCTCGCGGTGGACGTCCACCGCAGCGTCACCGACAACATCGACGGCCTCTGGGCGCGTCTCAAGCGCGGCAGCCATGCCGTCTACACGCGCGTGCAGAAGGCGCGCAGCGAGACGCAGCAGCCGTCGGCGCTGGCGCGCGTCTTCGAGGAGGTCCTCGCCCTGCATGGCGCGGGCGTCCCGACCGAGCGCCTGAACCTCTACGTCGTCGAGATCGCGAATCTCATCGCCTCGCTCGACGGGCAAGGCGCGGTCACCGCGCAGCGCGTGCTCGAGGCCATGCACAGCGCGAACGTCGCGGCGACGCACGAGGCTGTCGCCGAGTCGCAGCTCGCGCTCCGTCCCGATCGCGCCCTCACGCTCGGCGACCTCGCCGGCATGCACGAGCGGACGCGCAACCTGATCGCCGCGCTGCAGGTCCAGCTCTTTCATATCGACCAGTACGAGCAGCGGATGCGGAACGAGCACCCGATGCGCGTGGTGCGCGGAGGCCAGGCGTGACCTCGGCCATCAGCCCATCGCCGCAGGACCTGAACGTCGCACTGCTCGTGCGCGACAGCGTGCCGTCGCGCATCCGCTCTGTGCAGCGCGAGATCGCCGAGATCGAGGCGCGCAAAACCGCGCTCGTCTCTGAACTCAAGCGTCTCGTCGACACCGCCGTGCTCTACGGCATCGACCTCTGTCCGCAGCAGGGCGCTGGCCCGGCGGCGCGCGCGTCCGAACCGGGGGGAACGGACACGCCGCCGGGCCTGGCGGGCACCGACGGCGCGAAACATCCGAGGGCCGCATGATGCCTCACACGGCTGCTGCAAGATACGTGGGCGGTCAAGACGACGGCTACCTGCCGGCGCGCGTCGCGCGTCGGATGATCGCGAAGCACGGCGCGGCCGACGCGCTCGTGCGCGCCGACCGCCAGCGCATGAAGCACAAGCGCCGGATGCGCGAAGACCTCATCCGCGCCGGCACCCCCTTCCTCATCATCTACTGGGACATCGTGTACCTGGCGATCGCCAAGGTCTCGCGCGCTGTCCCCCAGCCCACCAGGAGCGCCGCGTGAGCAACAGCAACGCCGTCGCGAGGCGCGTCGTCGAGGCGGGGATCAGCGATCCCTACGACGCCGCGAA
>PNKF01000020.1 GCA_013822285.1 Gemmatimonas sp. | reverse complement strand
TGCACCGCCAGGGCGTGAAGGTGCAGATGCTCGGCGACCTCTCGCGCTTGGCCTCGGCGGCAAAGGCGGCGGTGGATCGTGTCGTCGCGCAGACCGCCGGCAACACGAAGCTCACGCTGAACCTGTTCATCTCGTACGGCTCGCGCGCCGAGCTGACGCGTGCGGCGCGATTGATCGCCGAGGATGTCGCGGCCGGCCGCTTGGCGCCCGACGACGTGGACGAGGCGGCGATCGCGCAGCGCCTGTACACGCATGGCTGCCCGGACCCCGACCTGTTGATCCGTACGTCGGGTGAGCGGCGCATCAGCAACTTCCTGCTCTGGCAGGTGGCCTACGCGGAGCTGTTCATCTCGCCCGTGCTCTGGCCCGATTGGTCCCGTGCCAACCTGTACGAGGCCATCGTTGACTTTCAACAGCGCGACCGCCGCTTCGGAAAGGTCGCCGTCTGAGGCCCGCGTGAGCGAGCTCGCGAAACGCATCGCATTCGCCGTCGCCGCCATCCCCGTGGTGGCCGGCGCCGTGTACCTCGGAGACGCGCCCTTGGCCGTCCTCCTCTCCATCGCCAGTGCCCTGGGGGCCTGGGAGTACGCGCGGCTCGCGGAAGCGGCCGGTGCGCGGCCGATGGGCCAGTGGACGATCGCGCTGGCGGCGCTGATCCCGTTGGCGCTGCATGCGCTGCGCCTGGGCTACGCGGTGCCGGGCATCGCGTGGATCGCGATGCTGATCCCGCTGCTGCTGTCGATCGCGCTGTGGACGCGCGGCTCGGCAGGGAAGCCCATCGAGTCCGTGGCGACGACCTTGTTCGGCGTGTGGTACACGGGCGGCATGCTGGCCTTCGTGTATGCGCTGCGGTATCACCGCTTCGCGATCACCGCCGTGGCGGGTTCGCTGCTCGTTGCCTTGCCCGTGGTGCTCACGTGGCTCAATGACAGCGGCGCCTTCTACTTCGGCAAGAAGTTCGGCAAGGCGAAGCTCATGCCCTCGGTGAGTCCCGGAAAGACGTGGGCAGGCGCTTGGGGCGCGCTGGGCACGACCATCGTCTCGACGTATCTGATCTCGCAGTTCGTGCTCAAGCCCTACGCGGGCCTCGGGCTCACGCTCGTGGGCGTGGTGATCTTCGGCGCGGTCATGAGCGTCGCCGCGCAGGTGGGCGATCTCGTGGAGAGCATGCTCAAGCGCGAAGCGGGCATGAAGGACAGCTCGAACCTGATCCCCGGCCATGGCGGCGTGCTCGATCGCACGGATTCGCTGCTGTTCACGGTGCCCATTGCCTATGTGATGCTCGAGCAGTTGCTCGTGGTGGCGCGATGATCGGCATTGCGCTGCTCGGTGCCACGGGCAGCATCGGCGAGACGGCGCAGCGCGTGGTCGCGCGTCATCCCGAGCGGTTTCGCTTTGCGGCGCTGACCGCGAACGGCAATCGCGATGGCCTCGCGCGGGCCGTGGCGCGCTGGTCGCCCGCCTATGCGGGACTCGTCGACGCCAAGGGCGTGGCGCTGCCGCAGGGTTGGGGCAGTGGTGCGCAGTGCTTGGTGGATGCCGCGCAGCATCCCGATGCCCAGGTCGTCTTGAATGCCGTCGTGGGCGCTGCCGGGCTCGATGCCACGCTCGCCGCCTTGAATGCCGGCAAGCGCGTGGCGCTCGCGAACAAGGAGACCTTGGTGATCGGTGGGGCGCTGGTGCAGCGCGCAGCGCGCGCGCACGGCGGATCCGTGATCCCGGTGGACTCAGAACACTCGGCGCTGCTGCAGTGCCTCGCGGGACGCGTCGGCGGGAGCGGCGAGGGATTGCTGCCCGTGCAGGGCGTGAAGCGCTTCATCATCACGGCCAGCGGTGGCCCGTTCCGGACTTGGGACGCCGAGCGTGTCCAGCAGGCGAGCATCGCCGAAGCGCTGAACCATCCGACCTGGGCGATGGGCAAGAAGATCACCATCGACTCGGCGTCGTTGGCCAACAAGGCGCTCGAGGTGATCGAAGCGCATGTGTTGTTCGGCGTGCCCTACGAGAAGATCGAAGTCGTGGTGCATCCGCAGAGCATCATCCACTCGATGGTGGAGTTCGAGGACGGCAGCGTGTTGGCGCAGATGGGCGTACCGAGTATGGAGCTGCCCGTGTTGTACGCGCTGACGTATCCCGAACGGCTCGAGGATGACGGGGTACCACGCTTCGATCCCGTGAAGCATTCGCCGCTGACCTTCGAGCCGGTGCGGCACGAGGTGTTCCCGACCTTGTCGCTGGGCATCGCGGCCGGGAAGCAGGGCGGGGCGGCACCGGCAGTGTTCAATGCGGCCAACGAGGCGGCGGTGGCGCGTGTCCTCGATGGCTCGCTGATGTTCGCACGGATTCCCGTGGCCATCGAGCGCGCCCTGGCGCAGCTCGGCGCCGCTCGGGCTGATGATCGTGATTCCTTGCTGGCCGCGGATGCCGCGGCGCGGCGCATCGTGCAGGAGATGGCGTAATGCTGAGCTGGCTCGCACCACTGTTGGTCTTGGGGCTCGTGATCTTCGTGCACGAGCTCGGGCATTTCCTCGCGGCCAAGTGGGCGGGCGTGTACGCGCCGCGCTTCTCGCTGGGCTGGGGCAGCCCGGTGTGGAGCTTCCGCCGCGGCGAGACCGAGTACGCCATCAGCGCGCTGCCGATCGGCGGCTACGTGCGCATGGCGTCGCAGGAAGACGAGCACGCCTCGGCGCTCGAGGGTGGCGGCGAACTGCGGGCCGACGGCGAGCCCGTGGAGCGCAGCAAGCATTGGGACGAGCACTCGATGATCCCGCACGGACCATTGCCGATCCCGAAGGAGCGCTGGTTCGAGTCGAAGCCGCTGCACCAGCGGCTGGTGATCCTCGTGGCGGGCGTGGTGATGAACGTGATCCTCGCGCTCGTCGTGAGCACGGGCGTGTTCATGTACTACGGCACGGGCTACCTGCCCGCCGTGGTCGACAGCGTCGTCGCCGAGCGACCGGCGGAGCGGGCCGGCATCCAGCGTGGCGACAGCATCGCGGCGATCGACGGCGAGGCGATCACGCGCTGGGACGAGGTGCTGACCCGCGTGAGCGCGGCGCCGGAGCGCCCGTTGACCTTCACGGTCGTGCGTGGCGGAGAGACGTTGACGCTGACGGTGACCCCCGAGGCGCAGGATCTGCCGTCGGACTCGACGGGCGAGCTGCGGCGCGTGGGGCGGATCGGCGTCGGCCCGCGCGGGGATGCGGTGCGCGAGCGCATGGGCCCCGGCGCGGCCGTCGTGGCGGGTGTCGACGCGACCGTGCAGATGGGAGCCAGCGTGCTCGGCGTGCTCGGCGGCCTCTTCAAGGGCAGCGTCTCGGTGAGCCAGCTGGGCGGACCGGTCGAGATCGCGCGGGCCAGCGTGACGGCGGCGCAGAGCGGGACGGGGCTGGAGAATCTCTGGGCGCTGGTCGCTTTCCTCAGCGTCAACCTCGCCATCCTGAACATGCTTCCCATCCCGCTGCTCGATGGCGGCCAGATCGTGCTCAACCTCATCGAAGGCGCCCTCCGCAAGCCGCTTCCCGCGATGGTCAAGGAGTGGTACGCGCGCATCGGGCTGGCGGCCATCCTGCTGCTGTTCGTGACCGTGACGTTCAACGACCTCAAGCGCCTGGTGCTAGGCTGGTTCGGCGCCGACTGAGCCCTCGGGCTCAGTGCCGGCCGAGGAAGTCGAAGAGCCGCGCGTTGAAGGCCGCCGTCTGCTCCATATGCGGGAGATGGCCGGACGAATCGACGGGAAAGAACTCCGCCGCGGCGATGCGCGAGGTGACGTCCGTGTGATGCTCGAAGGGCGTCGTGGGATCCTGACGGCCCCAGACGAGCAGCACCGGCTTCCCGGTCGCAGCGACCCGATTGAAGAGCGCCGCGAAGTCCACCTTCCCCGAGGCGAGTCCGGCGCGGCGGAGCGCACGCCCGAAGCCGCGGTACCGCATCTGCGGACGGTAGCGCGACTCCCAGTCGGGAAAGCGCTCGGGATGCAGGAAGTCGGTGGGCTGTCCGGCCGGCATCGAGGGCACTGCGCTAGTCTGCCAGACGAAATCGCCGATGATCGGGCGAGAGAGGACGCTCGGGAACTCGCGCGGGCGTGAGAGCGGGTCCACCAGCACTAGCGAGCGCGTGCGCGCGGGATGCTCTGCCGTGAACCACGCGGCGACGAGACCCCCGAAGGAGAGCCCGACGACATCGACCGGATCGGTGATGCGGAGGGAGTCGAGCAACTCCACCAGCTGGCGGTCGTGTGCCGGGGGATCGTAGGCGATGTCCGCGCGCTCGGACCAGCCGCGGCCGATGAGGTCGTACCGCAAGACGCGGAGTCCACGAGCGCGCAACGCGATGAAGGTGGAATCCCAGATGTACGACGGCACCGAGAAGCCATGCACGAGCACGACCGTGCGCCCGCTGTCGGGACCCGCGAGCTCATAGTGCGTCAGGCCGACGCTGGTCTGCACGAAGCGCCCGGGCGCGGCGCGGCGCGCGTCGTCATCGAGCGTCGCGCGCTCCGGGTTCTTGATGAGGTACCACGCGGCGGGGGCGACCAGGACGAACGCGAGGAGCGCGAGGAGGAGCCGACGACGCATGGCGGCGATTCAGGGGAGTGAGAGACGCGGTGGCCGCACGAAGTTACGCCAAACGTATCCCCACGGAATGGCGAGGAGGACGATCGGCAGCGCCATGAAGGCCTGCGTCATCTCGCCGGTGGGCGTGCCCCAGAGGGCATCGGCGCGCCAGAGCGGGAACGCGACCGCAGCCAGCCAGATGCTCTTGTAGCTGACCATGAAGAGCATGAGCGGCAGCATGCGCAGCGGCTGCCAGAGGCCGAGGATGCCGAGCGTGGGATACGCGGCCCAGACGCAGACGGCGACGGCGCGCACGGGATCCCATGGCCCTTGGTGCGTGAGGATCCCTCGCCAGGCGTCGGTGGCCACGAAGGCGGCCATTAAGAAGTAGAACAGACGCAACGTGGCGATTTGGATCGGGCGCACACCCTCCCATCGGGCGTAGTCGCGGCGGAAGGGCTGCAGCAGGCGCTCGCGGAGCTCAGGCATCGTCATCCTCCCCTTCGGGCACGGTGGCGTCGTAGGCGAGCAGGTCGCCGGGTTGGCATTGCAGGGCACGGCAGATGGCCGCGAGCGTGGAGAAGCGCACGGCGCGGGCGCGGCCGGACTTGAGGACCGAGAGATTGGCGAGCGTGATGCCGACGCGCTGCGAGAGTTCCGTCAGCGTCATGCCGCGGTCGGCGAGCAGCTCATCGAGTCGGACGACGATGGCCATCGCTCAGACCACTCCGGCGAGGTCGTGACGCATCCTGGTGCCTTCGCGGAAGACGCGGGCGAGCACGAACACGAGGAGGATCGTGAGCCAGGGCGTGAGGGAGAAACTCCAGTCCAGGTCGAAGGGCTGCTCCGCGCTGCTGCCGAGCGCCGTCGCGAGGCCGACGGCGAGATGCAGCAACTCGAGGGCGAGGAGCTGGCGGCCGATGGTCTCGAGCCGCGTGGCGTTGCCGGGGACGAAAGGGTCGCCCTCGCCGACGGTGGCCACGATGGCGCGCAGCGTCTTGAGCAGGCGATGCACGAGGGCGGCGCCGGCGAGCCCGATGACGACGACCGCGTACATCGCGAGGCGGATCCGCGTGCGGTCGACGTCGTCGCGGACGCCGATGCGGCTCATGGTCGCGTCCGGTGCGACGAGCAGGGCGATGCCCATGGCGGCGACGAAGCCGCCGTAGAGCCAGTTGCCGAGGGTGAGGAGGCCGAGGGCGCGCCAGGCGAGGCGGACGGCGTGGGTGGGGGCGGGAGAGAAGGGGCTGGTCATGGGCGCGTTGGTTATCGATAAACGGTATGTCGATAGTCGATAAGACGCAACGCCTCGCCATTCGGTTTCAGGGCGCGGTATCTGCGGGGCCTGAGGTCGCCCCTTTACAGTGCGGGGGAGGCTGTCTAAGTTTCTGTGCTACCACAGATTAGGCACTCACAGCACTGCGCAGCGCAGGCAAGGATTTCTGATGGCGTTTGTCAAGACGGCGGTGATTGAGAAGAACCGCCAACACGAGACCGACACGGGTTCGACTCAGGTGCAGGTCGCGGTTCTCACTGAGCGTATCAACTACCTCACGGAGCACTTCCGCACCCACCACAAGGACCATCACGGTCGCCGTGGTCTCCTGAAGATGGTCGGACAGCGCAAGCGCCTGCTCAAGTATCTGCAGCGCTCGGACATTGCGGCGTACCGCAAGATCATCGCCGACCTCGGCCTGCGCTACTAAGCGCATCACTCACACGAGCGCGCGACCGCACTGACGCGGATCGCGCGCTTCGTGTGTCATCGCCCATCCCGGGCACGCGGACACCAAAAAAACTATGATGCATCGTATTGAGCGGACCTTCGCTGGCCGCCCCCTCATCATCGAGACCGGGCGCATGGCCAAGCAGGCCGCCGGCTCGGCGCTCGTCACCTATGGCGAGACCGTCCTCCTCGCGGCCGTCACGGTCAGCGACAAGAAGAGCCCCCTCCCGTTCTTCCCCCTGACGGTCGAGTACAAGGAAAAGATGTACGCCTCGGGCAAGATCCCGGGCGGCTTCATCAAGCGCGAGGGTCGTCCGCGCGATGAAGAAATCCTCTCCTGCCGTATCATCGACCGCTCCATCCGGCCGCTGTTCCCGGAAGGCTTCCAGAACGAAGTGCAGGTCGTGATCTACGTCCTCTCCGCTGACCAGGAGAACGACCACGACGTGCTCGGCCTCATCGCCACGTCCTTCGCGCTGGCTTCCAGCAAGATCCCGTGGGCGGGCCCGATCGCCGGCGTGCGCGTCGGCCGCATCGAAGGCAAGTGGGTGCTCAACCCGACGTTCCAGGCGCTCGAGTTCTCGGACATCGACATGGTCGTGGCCGGCACGGACGACTCGATCATGATGGTCGAGGGTGGCGCGCTCGAAGTCTCCGAAGGCGACATCGTCGATGCGCTCAAGGTGGCCCAGAAGGGCCTCGCCGAGCTCGTGGGCATGCAGGAAGAGCTGCTCAAGAAGGTCGGCAAGGTCGAGAAGATGGAGTGGAAGGGGACGGAGATCCCCGACGACGTGCGCAAGACGGTGACGAAGGCCGCCGAGAAGCGCATCGAGGCCGCCATCAACCAGAAGGACAAGGCCACGCGCATCCAGGCCGTCGAGAAGGTCAAGGAAGAAGTGAAGGCGGAGATGGCCGAGGTCCTCGACCCGGCGCATCACGGCCTCGTCGGCATGATCGTCGGCGACATCGAGTACAACGCGCTGCGCGACCAGGTGCTCAGCACCGGCCTGCGCGTGGACGGCCGCAAGCCGAACGTCGTGCGCGACATCTCGATCGACACGTCGGTGCTGCCGCGCGCCCACGGCTCCGCGCTATTCACGCGCGGCCAGACGCAGGCGCTCGTCGTCGCCACGCTCGGCACGGCGAATGACGTGCAGCGGATGGACAACATCGACGACGCGAAGGAAACGACGAAGTCGTTCATGCTGCACTACAACTTCCCGCCGTTCTCGACGGGCGAGGCCAAGCCGATGCGCGGCACGGGCCGTCGCGAGATCGGCCACGGCGCGCTCGCCGAGCGCGCGATCCAGGGCGTGCTGCCGCCGTTCGAGGAGTTCCCGTACACGATCCGCATCGTGTCGGAGATCCTCGAGTCGAACGGCTCGTCCTCGATGGCGTCGATCTGCGGTGGCTCGCTGGCCTGCTTCGACGCGGGCATCCCGCTCAAGGCGCCGGTGGCCGGCGTGGCGATGGGTCTGATCAAGGAAGGCAAGAAGTACGCCATCCTCACGGACATCCTCGGCACCGAGGACCACCTCGGCGATATGGACTTCAAGGTCGCGGGCACCGAGACCGGCATCACGTCCATCCAGATGGACATCAAGATCCAGGGCCTGGACCTCAAGATCATGACCGAGGCGCTGGCGCAGGCCAAGGAAGGCCGCCTGCACATCCTCGGCGAGATGAACAAGGCGCTGCCGACGGTGCGTCCGGAGCTGTCGCCGTGGGCGCCGCGCATCGTGACGGTGAACATCAATCCCGAAAAGATCGGCGACCTCATCGGTCCGAAGGGCAAGACGATCCGCGGCATCCAGGACGAGACGGGTGCGGAAGTCACGGTGGACGACTCTGGCCTCGTGACGATCGCGGCCGTCGGCGCCGAGGCGATGGAGCGCGCGCGTCAGATGGTCGCGGCGATCACCGCCGAGCCGGTGGTGGGCGAGACCTACGAGGGCACGGTGAAGTCGGTGACGGCGTTCGGCGCCTTCATCGAGATTATGCCGGGCACCGAGGCGTTGCTGCACGTCTCCGAGATGCGGCACCACCGCGTGGAGAAGCCGGAAGACATCGTGAAGAAGGGCGAGACCGTGAAGGTCAAGCTCATCGACCGCGACGAGCGCGGCCGCCTGCGCCTCTCGATGAAGGCGCTGCTGCCGAAGCCGGAAGGCGCGGAAGCGCCGGCCGAAGGCGAGGGCTCCTCGTCGGAGGGTGGCGAAGGTGGCGAGCGTCGTGAACGCCGTGAGCGCAGCGACCGTCCGCGGGGTGACCGCGGCGGGCGCGGAGGCCGCGGCCGCGAGTGAGCCAGCCGTCCGTGGTGACCGCCCCCGGCAACGCCGGCTCGGGCGTTCAGCGGACCGTCCTGCCGAATGGACTGACCGTACTCTCGGAGCATATGCCGGGAGTGCGGTCGGTCGCTTTGGGGGCCTGGGTCCGTGCGGCTTCGCTGCATGAGACGCGCGAGCAGATGGGCATCTCGCACTTCCTCGAGCACATGGTGTTCAAGGGCAGCGAGCGGCGCAGTGCGCGCGAGATCGCGCTGTCGCTCGAATCGCTGGGCGGGTCGCTCGACGCATATACCGCGCGCGAGCACACCTCGTATCAAGCGCGGGTACTCGACGAGCATCTGCCGCAGGCGGCGGACGTGCTCTTCGACCTGATGTTCCGGCCGGCCCTGCGCGAGCAGGACCTGGAGTTGGAGCGCGGCGTGATCCTCGAGGAGATCGCGATGGTCGAGGATACGCCCGACGACATCGTCTTCGAGGTGCACAACACGGCGCTGTTCGGCGACCATCCGCATGGCTTCCAGATCCTCGGCACGCCCGAGACGGTCGAGTCGTTCACGGTGGCCGATCTGCGCGCGCTGCACACGCGGGCGTATCGCCCGGAGAACGTGGTGGTAGCAGCGGCGGGCAACGTCACGCACGAGCGGTTGCTGTCGATACTCTCGGCGGCGGGCTGGGCCGACCTGAAGGGGCAGGGAGCGCTGGCGGCCTTTTCGGTGCCGGATGTGACGCCCGTGGCGCCGTCGGAGCAGCGGGTCGAGCGCGACATCCAGCAGATGCACTTGGTGATGGGCAACGTGACGGTGCCGCACCGCGACGCGCGGCGGCATGCCTTGCTGCTCGTCAACTCGCTGTTCGGTGGCGGGATGAGCTCGCGGCTGTTCCAGAAGGTGCGCGAGGAGCTCGGGCTGGCGTACAGCGTGCACAGCTTCCAGAGCTTCCACGCCACGGCGGGTAGCCAAGGGATTTATCTTGGATGTGCGCCTGAGCGTGCCGAGGAAGCGATCTCAGCGATACGCAGCGAGCTTGCGTTGTTGCAGGTGGCGGGGCTGACGGCTGATGAGCTGGCGATGGGCAAGCAGCAGCTGAAGGGTCAGATCACGCTGTCGATGGAGAGCGTGCCGGCGCGGATGTACAGGGCGGCGGCGGTGGAGCTGTTTGATGAGCCGTACAAGCCGTTGGATGCGGTGCTCGCGCGTGTGGATGCGATCACGATGCGCGAAGTCGCTGATGTGTGCGCTTCCTTCTACGGCGTGGATCAGCAGACAATCGTGAGGCTCGGACCCGTTTGAACTGCAGATGTGAGATGTAAGATGTAAGTGGGAAACGGCCACGACATCGGACGTCCGCAGCGTCGCATCGCAGTGCAGTACTCTTACTTCTTACAACTTACCTCTTACATCTGCTATGAAAATCGGCGTCCCGAAGGAAATCAAGACGAACGAGAACCGCATCGCCCTCGTCCCGGCCGGTGCCGAGGCCTTGGTGGCGGCGGGCCATACGGTGTACATCGAGCAGGGCGCGGGCTTGGGCTCGGGCTTCGACGACTCGCAGTACACGGCGGTCGGCGCCAAGATCCTGCCGACGGCGGATGAGGTGTGGGCCGCGGCCGACATGATCATCAAGGTGAAGGAGCCGATCAAGGTCGAGTGGCCGCGTATGAAGAAGGGCCAGACGATCTTCACGTACTTCCATTTTGCCGCGGACGAAGAGCTCACGAAGGCGCACCTCGAGTCCGGCGCGACCTGCATCGCCTACGAGACGGTGGAGCTGGCGTCGCGCGAGCTGCCGCTGCTGACGCCGATGTCGGAAGTGGCGGGCCGCATGGCGGTGCAGGAAGGCGCGAAGTACCTCGAGAAGCTCTACGGCGGCCGCGGCGTGCTGCTTGGCGGCGTGCCTGGCGTGGCGCCGGCGAAGGTCGTGATCCTCGGCGGCGGCGTCGTCGGCGTGAACGCGGCCAAGATGGCGGCGGGCATGGGCGCGAAGGTGATCATCCTCGATACTTCGCTGCCGCGCCTGCGCTACCTGAACGATGTGATGCCGGCGAACGTGCAGACGGTGTTCTCGAACCGCGCGAACATCCTCGAGGCCATCTCGACGGCTGACTTGGTGGTCGGCGGCGTGCTGCTGCCGGGTGCCAAGGCCCCGAAGCTCATCCGCCGCGATGACCTGAAGAAGATGCAGCCGGGCGCGGTGATCGTGGACGTGGCGATCGACCAGGGCGGCTGCGTGGAGACGATCAAGGCGACCACGCACGAGAACCCGGTGTACACGGTGGACGGCATCATCCACTACGGCGTGGCCAACATGCCGGGCGGCGTGCCGCGCACCTCGACGCTGGCGCTGACCAATGCGACGCTGCCCTACGCGCTGAAGCTGGCGAACAAGGGCTGGAAGCAGGCGTTGGCCGAAGATCCGGCGCTGCTCAAGGGGCTGAACGTCGTGGACGGGAAGGTGACGTACCAGGGCGTCGCGGAAGCGTTTGGGATGGAGTATCACGAGGCTTCGAAGTTTATCAAATAACGGCAGATGTAAGATTTAAGCTGTAAGCTGGAAGTGGGGGGCCGGCGTAGCCGGCCCCCCAACTGCTTTCGGGGAGACGGGAGACGGGAGAGGGGAGAGGGGAGAGGGGGATGGAGACGGGGGAGAGGAGAGGGGAAAGCGTCGCTGGCTTCCGTCCTGCTGGTCCCCCACCTAACTTCAAGTACGCCAACGCTTTTCCGCCCACGCCGAGCCGCACGCGATGTTCAAGTTTCCGTTCTTCCAAAACGGTGGATTCCTGCCCGCGAATGCAATCGCGGTGGACCTTGGAACGGCGAACACGCTGATCTACGTGAAGGGCGAAGGCATCGTGCTCAACGAGCCGAGTGTCGTCGCGATCGATCGCGAGACGAAGAAGATCAAAGGCGTCGGCCTCGAAGCGAAGCGCATGCTCGGTCGCACGCCTGATGGCGTCGTCGCGGTGCGTCCGATGAAGGACGGCGTGATCGCCGACTTCGAAGTCACCGAGAAGATGCTGCGCTTCTTCCTCGAGCTGATCATCAAGAACCACGTGTTCAAGGTGAAGCCGCGCGTGATCGTGTGTGTGCCGAGTGGCATCACCGAAGTGGAGAAGCGCGCCGTGCGTGACTCCGCGCTCGGCGCGGGTGCGAAGGAAGTGTTCATGGTCGCGGAGCCGATGGCGGCGGCGATCGGTGTCGGGCTGCCGGTGGAAACGCCGACGGGCAACATGGTGATCGACATCGGCGGCGGCACGACGGAGATCGCGGTGATCGCGCTCTCGGGCATCGTGAGCGATACGTCGATCCGCACGGGCGGCGATGAACTCGATGCGAGCATCGTGCAGTTCATGCGCAAGAGTTACAACCTGCTGATCGGCGAGCCGACGGCGGAGCAGATCAAGATCCAGATCGGCAGCGCGGCGCCGCTGGCCGAAGAGCGCGAGATGGAAGTGAAGGGCCGTGACCTGGTGTCGGGCATCCCGAAGACGGTGCGCGTGCATTCACAGGAAATCCGCGAAGCGGTCCAGGAGCCGATCCAGCAGATCGTCAACGCGGTGCGTCGTGCGTTGGAGATCACGCCGCCCGAGCTCGCGAGCGACATCGTGGATCGCGGCATCGTCATGACGGGTGGCGGTGCGCTGATCCGCGGCCTCGACGTGTTGCTCACGCAGGAGACCGGCCTGCCGATCCACGTGGACGAAGACCCGCTGACCTGCGTGGTGCGCGGCACGGGCCGCATCCTCGATGACGAGGCG
Source organism: Gemmatimonas sp. (assembly GCA_013822285.1). Classification (GTDB taxonomy): domain Bacteria; phylum Gemmatimonadota; class Gemmatimonadetes; order Gemmatimonadales; family Gemmatimonadaceae; genus Pseudogemmatithrix. The sequence goes on along the minus strand of PNKF01000020.1, from coordinate 7,818 downwards.
AAGTACTGGTCGGTGCTGAGCACCTAAGGATCGACCGTCGGTGTCGCGCGCCTCACGAGGGGATTCGCGTGCGGATACCGCCCTCGCCATCGCCTGCGCGATGGTCGCTGCGCTCTTGCTCATCCTGCCGCCGGCACCGCGTGACCGCGTCGCCGCGACGATCCGCGGGAACCTGATCGGTCCCCTCGCGATGCTGCAGACGCGTGCGCTGCAGACAGGGCGCGCGTTGGCGACCCAGGACTCCTTGCAGCAGGCGAATGACAGCGTGGTCATCCGTGCGCAACGCCTCGACGCGGTAGAAGCGGAGAACGCGCAGCTGCGCGACCTGCTCGGACTTGGGCGGGCCCTGCAATGGGGCTTCGTGCCCGCCGAGGCGTTGAATGATCGCGGTGACGGCGCGGAGCACACGTTGCTGCTGTCGGCCGGAGCGACGCAGGGTGTGCAGCGGTTGGGCGCGGTGGTGAGCGCCGCGGGATTGGTGGGGCTCGTGCAGACCGTCGATGCCCGCACCAGCGTGGCGATCGTCTGGCCGCATCCGGACTTCCGCGTGAGCGCGACGACGGCCGATGGCAGCGCGGTGGGCATCGTGACGGCGCACGAAGGCGAGGGTGCCGATCGCTGGCTGCTCGAACTGCACGGCGTCCCGTATCGCTCGTCGATCTCGATCGGCACGCCTGTCGTGAGCTCCGGGCTCGGCGGCGTGTTCCCGCGCGGCATCCTGATCGGCACGGTGGTGCGCGTCTTGCGCGCCGAGACCACGGGCTGGTCGCGCAGCTACCTACTGCGTCCGGCGGTGCGCCCCAGCGAGCTGCAGAGCGTGATGGTGCTGGTGCCGGAGCGCAACGCGGAGGGCGTCGAGAGCGTGTGGCGGGCGCGGGTCGAGGCGCTTGAGCGGCGGGTGCGCGCAGCGGGCGACTCATTGGCGGCGCGCGCAGCGGCGGACAGCGCGGCGCGTGCAGATTCTGCGACGGCTGCGGACACAAGCCAGCGCGTGGATTCCACCACGACCTCGACGGCATCTGTTGCACCGACACCATCGGCGCGGAGGCGTCCGTGAACCTCACGCGTCGACTCGTGCTCGCCGTCATGCTCGTGTTGCTCGTCGCGCTGCACTTCACCCTGCGCCCGCTGCTGGATTGGCGCGCGGGCGTGGACTTCCTCGTGATCGGCGTGCTGCTCATCGCGGTGCGCGTGCGTCCGGGCGCGGCGGCGCTGACCGGCCTGTTGGTCGGTGCGGCCGCCGACTCGATGACCCCCGAGGCGCTCGGTGCCGGCGCGTTGGCGATGACGCTTGTCGCGTTCTTCGCGTCGCGGCTCAAGGCCGGCTTCTTCACCGATGAGCTCGGACTCAACGCCGTGTTCGTCTTCATCGGCAAGTTGGTCTACGATTGGATCGCGATCGTCGCCGAGGGGCGGCTCTCGGGCATGACCCTGGTCTGGCAGCTCGTCGCGTGGACGCCGCTCTCCGCGCTGGCGACCGCGGCCGTGGGCCTTGTCGTGCTCGGCGCGGTGCGACCGGCGATGGCGGAGCGGCGCTTCGGATGAGTTTCCATCCCAATGCCGTGCAAGGCCGGGCGCGCATCGCGTCGGCGCTGTTGTTCCTCGTGTTCCTGTTCCTCGCGGGCTCGTTCTTCCGCACGCAGGTGCTGCTGGGCGCGAAGTTCGTGTTGCAGGCCGAGACGAATCGCCTGCGCGAGGTGCCGCTGCCCGCGCCGCGCGGCATGATCCTCGATCGCACGGGCAAGGTGATCGCCGAGGATCTCCCGGGCTATTCGATCTCCCTGTTGGTACGCAACGAAGATTCGCTGCGCGTGATGATGCGGCGCATCGGTGAGGTGGTGCCGGTGTCGAACGAGCAGGTGGGGGCGGCGGTGCGTCGCTTCCGTCGCGAGCCGACGCGTCCGACGGTGCTGTTCCCGGATGCCTCCTTCGAGCTCGTGAGCGTGCTCGAGGAGCGGCGCGTGGAGTTCCCGGGGTTGATCATCCAGAGTGCGCCGCGGCGGCATTATCCCGATGGCCCCGCCGTCTCCGCCTTGGTGGGCTACACGGGTGAGATCAGCGAAGCCGAGCTCGAGAACGAGCGCTTCGCCGAGTACAAGCCGGGACAGCAGGTCGGCAAGGATGGCCTGGAGCGGCAGTACGAAGACCGACTGCGCGGGCGCGAAGGCGCGCGCTTCATCGAGGTCGATGCGCGCGGGCGCGTGGTGCGTGAACAGGCGCGGCCGGACCTCGAGCCCGAGCGTCCGGCCGCGCTGTACACGAACATCGATCTCGACCTGCAGCGCTTCGTCTACGAACTCTTCGGCGATTCGCTGATCGGCGGTGTGGTCGCGATGGAGCCGCGCTCGGGTGAAGTGCTGGCGCTGCATTCGGCGCCGACCTTCGATCCGAACCGATTCATCGGCGGCATCCCGCGCGACTACTGGGAGGAGCTGCAGAGCGACGAACGCCGTCCGCTCTACAACAAGGCGATCAAGGGGGCCTACCCGCCGGGTTCCATCTGGAAGCTGCATACGTCGATCATCGCCATGGAAGCGGGCTTGGTACGCATCGACGAGAAGATGCAGGTGCCCTGCAACGGCGGCTTCCAGTTCGGCAATCGCTATCAACGCTGCTGGAAGCGCGATGGCCATGGCGACGTGACGCTGGCCGAGGCCTTGGAGCAATCCTGCGATACGTATTTCTATCAGCTGGGCTTGCGCATCGGGCTGCAGAATCTCGTTGCCGGCGGTCTGCGACTTGGCGCGCGCGATCGCTCGGGCATCGACTTGCCGGCGGAGACGCGCTCGGTGTTCCCGACGGATCCGCCGAAGGAGTACTACGACCGCCTGTTCGGACCGCGCGGATGGTCGAACGGTGTGGTGCTCAACTTGGCGATCGGCCAGGGCGAGAACTCGCAGACCGTCGTGAACATGGCCCGCTTCTACACGGCCTTGGCGACGGACGGTGAAGCGGCGCGCCCGGAAGTCGTGCGCGGTCAGGCGGAACGCACCAAGCTCTTCAACATCACACCGGAGCAGCTGCATCAGTTGCAGGACGCGCTGGCGGGCGTGCTCTCGCGCGGCACGGCGGCGGCGTCGCAGGTGCAGGGCATCACGATCGCGGGCAAGACGGGCACGGCGCAGAACGCCCAGGACCAAGTGCGCGACCACAGCTGGTTCGTGGGCTACGCACCGGCGGATGACCCGAAGATCGTCGTGGCGCTGATGCTAGAGTTCGGAGGCAGTGGTTCGCGGGCGGCGCGTATGGCGTCGCGGGTCTTCGAGTACTACCTCAAGCAGCGCACGACCTTTGCGACCAGCACGGAGGGCCCGTGAGCGCGCGGCGCGTGCCCACCGAATGGCCGCTGGTGGCGTTGGCGATGGCGCTCACGGGGTTCGGGACGCTCATGGTGTATTCGGCGGGCCAGACGGACGTGCCGAGTTTCGTGGAAGGTCTGTGGCGTACGCAACTCATGTGGGCGGTGCTTGGCCTCTCCGCGGCGTACCTGACGACGCGCACGTCGGTGCGGTTCCTCGAGTGGGCGTCGTTGCCGGCGTACCTCGGGGCGACCTTCCTGCTGCTGCTGCTGATCTTCATCGGCCAGGGCGCGGGCACCGCGGCGAGCACCAAGAGTTGGCTGGCCGTCGGTGGCGTGCGGCTCGGGCAGCCGTCGGAGCTGGCGAAGATTGCCGTCGTCTTGATGATGGCGCGCGTGCTGAGCGTGCAGCGCGAGGCGGCGAAGGGATTGTTCGATCTCTGGCGACCGGCATTGATCACCGGAGTGCCTTGGTTGCTCATTATGGCGCAGCCCGACCTCGGCACGGGCCTCGTGTTCATCGGCATCTTCTTCGCAATGCTGTTCTGGAGCGGCGTGCAGTGGCCGCTGCTGGTGATGGCGGCGAGTCCGGGCATCTCGCTCGTGCTGGCCTTTGGCCCCGGTGTGTGGGGCGCATGGTTCCTGCTGTTTCTCGCGCTGCTCGCCTGGAAGCGGCCGACCTGGCTCGAGAGTTCGGCGTTGGTGCTCGCCAACGTAGCGATGGGCGTGGTCGCACCGATTCTCTGGGACAAGCTGAATCCGTACCAGCAGCGTCGCCTGTTGGTGTTTCTCGATCCGTCGAGCGATCCGCGCAACTCCGGCTATCACCTGATCCAGTCGCAGGTGGCGATCGGTTCCGGCGGATTCCTCGGCAAGGGCTTCACGGACGGCTCGCAGAAGCGCCTGGCCTTCCTGCCGGAGCAGGAAACGGACTTCATCTTCTCGATCGTCGGTGAGGAACTGGGCTTCCTCGGCGTGCTGATCGTGCTGGCGCTCTTCTGCATCTTGTTGCTGCGCACGACGCGCATCGCGGCGCGCTCGGGCAATCCGTTCGCGTCCCTGGTGGCGTTCGGGCTCACCGCGACGTTCTTCGTCCACATCCTCGTGAACGTGGGCATGACGATCGGCCTGATGCCCATCACGGGCATCCCGCTGCCGTTCTTCTCCTACGGCGGCTCGTTCATGCTCTCCTGCTGGCTGGCGATCGGCATCCTGACGCTGGTGTCGGCCGAGGGCCGAGGAAAGGCCGACGGACTGGTGATATAGGTCACGGGGCCCCAGTTTTCAGCCATGGCATGGTTCCGTAAGGACAAGAAGCCCCGCCCGCCGCGTCCCCAGCGTCTGGAGATCCCGTCCGACGCCTGGGACAAGTGCGAGGCCTGTGGGCATACTGATATCCGCGAGAAGTTCTCCCGCAACTTCAACGTCTGCCCGAGCTGCGACCATCATCGGCGCATCCGCTCGTTCGAGTATGCAGCCTTGCTGCTCGACGAAGGCTCGCTGGACGAGAAGGACGTGGAGATCCGCAGCGTCGATCCCTTGGAGTTCCCCGAGTACAAGGCGCGCCTGAAGAAGGCGCTCGAGAAGGCCGGCGAACACGACGCGATCCTCACGCTTGGCGGCACGATGGACGGCATGCCCGTGCATCTCGGCGTGATGGACTTCGCGTTCATGGGCGGTTCGATGGGCTCCGTGGTCGGCGAGAAGATTGCCCGCCTCGGCCAGCGCTCGCTCGAGAAGAAGTGGCCGCTGATCCTGATCTCGGCGTCGGGCGGCGCGCGCATGCAGGAAGGCGTGCTCTCGCTGATGCAGATGGCCAAGAGCTCGGCGATGCTCGCGCAGTTGGCGGAGCGGCGCATTCCCTATGTGTCCATCCTCACGAACCCGACCACGGGCGGCGTGAGTGCGAGCTACGCGATGCTGGGGGATGCGATCATCGCCGAACCGGGCGCCGTGATCGGCTTCGCCGGCCCGCGCGTGATCAAGCAGACGCTTGGCCAGGACCTCCCCGAGGGATTCCAGACCGCCGAGTTCCTGCTGCAGAAGGGCATGGTCGACCGCGTGGTGCATCGTCACCAGCTCAAGCGCGTCGTGGGGACGTTGCTGCGCCACATGAGCGGCAAGCCCGCTGCGATGGGGTGGTCGTCCACCTGAGCGGCGCGTGAGCGACGCGGCGTATCGGGCAGCGCTCGACGCGCTGTTCGCGCGTACGACCGGTCAGTGGAAGCTCGGCCTCGAACGGGTGACGGGCTTCCTCGCCGAACTTGGCGACCCGCAGCGCCAGCTGCGTGTGTTGCATGTGGCGGGCACGAACGGCAAAGGCAGCGTCTGCGCGATGCTCGAGGCCGCGCTGCGCGCGCGTGGCCTGCGCGTCGGGAAGTACACGTCGCCGCACCTCGTGGATTTCCGCGAACGATTTCTCGTCGATGGGCGCCCGGTGGACGACGCGGCGATTGCCGCCTGGCTCGAGCGCTGGACGCCGGCGGTGGAACGCCACGGCGCGACGTTCTTCGAAGCCACGACGGCGATGGGCTTCCAGCTCTTCGTGGATGCGAGCGTCGACGTCGCCGTGATCGAGACGGGGCTGGGGGGGCGCCTCGACGCGACGAATGTGGTGCAGCCCTTGGTGGCCGGCGTATCGGGAATCGGCATCGATCACACCGAATGGCTGGGGACCACGCGCGAGGCGATTGCGCCGGAAAAGGCGGGCATCTTCAAGGCGGGTGCGCCGGCGGTCATTGGCGAGCCGGACGCGGCGATCCGCGAGATCCTGGCCTCTGAGGGCCGCCGCCACGGCGCGACGCCCATTCGCATCGTCGCCGAGGAAGGGCAGGCGGCCGGGATCGAGGTGACCGCCCATGGGACGGCGTTCGAATGGCAGCGCCCGAGCGGCTCGATTCGCGTCGAGACGGCCCTCGCCGGGCGCCATCAGGCGCTGAATGCCCTCACGGCCCTCACGATGCTCGACGCGCTGAGCGCTGACCTGTGGCGCCCCGTGGCGGACGCACTGCCGGCGCTGCGTGACGTGCGGCTGCCGGGGCGATTCTCGCGGCACGGCGCGTGGATCTTTGACGTCGCGCACAATCCCGACGGGTCGGCCGTGACCGCCCTGACACTGCGCGGGATGGCGCCGCCGGGACCGATTGTCGCGCTGGTGAGCGTGCTGGGCGACAAGGACTGGCGCGGTATGCTCTCGGCGCTGGCCGAGGCGGTGGATCACTTCGTGCTGACGGATACGCCGACGGCGCCGAGCAGCCGTGCGTGGGATAGCCGTGAGGTGCTGGCGTACGCGCGGAGCCGTGGCTGGAGTGCGGAGTTGGAGGCCGATTTTGACCGGGCCTTGGCGGTGGCCCCGACCCGCGGTGGCACCGTGCTGGTGACAGGCAGTTTTCACACTGTCGGCGACGCGATGGCGCGGTTGCAGGTGTCTCCGCTGACCGCGTAAATTGCGGGATGGCAAGCAGTTCGACAGCACTTCCCGGGTTCCGCGACTTTTATCCCGAAGAGCTGGCCCGCCGCGCGCACATCTTCCGTGCCTGGCGGGCCGTTGCGTCCAAGTACGCCTTTTCGGAATACGACGGCCCCCCGCTCGAGCCCCTCGACCTCTACACGAAGAAGTCGGGGGAGGAGATCGTCGGGCAACTCTACAACTTCACGGACAAGGGCGGCCGCGAGGTCTCGCTGCGTCCCGAGATGACGCCGACCTTCGCGCGGATGGTGGGCGCGAAGGCGAATGCGCTGCGCAAGCCGCTGCGCTGGTTCTCGATCCCGCAGCTGTTCCGGTATGAGCGGGCGCAGCGTGGGCGCCTGCGCGAGCACTACCAGCTGAACGTGGACATCGTGGGCGAGGCCAGCGAGGTCGCGGACGCGGAGCTGCTCTGCGTGGCGGTGGACATCATGCGGGAGCTCGGGCTCACGCACGAGGACGTGCGCGCGCGGGTGAGTGATCGGCGCTTGCTGGCGGGCGTGCTCGAGGCGATGGGAGTCACGGCAGAGCAGCGGCCGACGGTGTTCGCCGTGTTCGACAAGATCGCGCGGCAGCCGCGTGAGGTGAGTGCACAGAAGCTCGTGGATGCAGGTGTGGCCGCGCCGACGATCGAGCGCGTGCTCGCGCTCGCGAGCGGTACGAGCTTCGACGCGCTGCAGCGCGAGTTCGGCGAGGCGCCGGCGGCGCGCGAGGCGATTGCGCGCTTTGCCAAGTACCTCGAGCACTGCGAGTCGCTGGGCATCGGTGCCTGGGTGACGCTGGATCTCTCGATCGTCCGCGGCCTCGCCTATTACACCGGCGTCGTGTTCGAGCTCTTCGACGCGAAGGGCGAACTGCGTGCCATCTGCGGCGGCGGCCGGTACGACGACCTGCTCAAGGCCATCGGCGGCACGGATCTCCCGGCGCTGGGCTTCGGCATGGGCGACGTGGTGCTGGGCGAGCTGTTGACGGAGCGCAATCTCTGGCCGGAGCCGCAGCAGGACGCGGTGGACTTCACGATCGTCGCCGGCAACGGGGCGATCACGACGCCGTA